>NZ_JBYTAE010000027.1:0-59329 GCF_058787875.1 Hydrogenophaga sp. FW305-3-2-15-A-LB1
CCCTCATCCCCCTCGCCCTCCAGCGCCCTGGACACCCCTTCCGCCGTGCGCGGCACCCGCTGGCTCGCCGTGGGCAGCCTGCTGGGCCTGATCGTGCTCGGCCTGGCCTGGGAACTGTGGCTCGCGCCGCTGCGCGAAGGCGGCTCCTGGTGGGCCATCAAGGTGCTGCCGCTGACCGTGCCGCTGGCCGGTCTGCTGAAAAACCGCATGTACACCTACCGCTGGGTCAGCCTGCTGGTGTGGCTGTATTTCACCGAAGGCGCGGTGCGCGCCACCAGCGAGTCGGGCACCTCGATGTGGCTGGCCTGGCTGCAGGTGCTGCTGTGCATCGCCCTCTTCGCGGCCTGCGCGCTGCACGTGCGCATGCGCCTGCGCGCCGCCGGCAAGGAAGCCGTGGCCGCCGACGTGGCCAGCTCCACCGCCGCGGCCGAATCCCGCGTGGCCAAACCATGAGCGCCGATCTGCTGCAAGCGCTGCGCGCGGCCGTGGGGCCGGCCCAGGTGCTGACCCACGAAGACCCCGCCGCCGACCTCTCCGCCTGGGAAAACGACTGGCGCAAG
Organism: Hydrogenophaga sp. FW305-3-2-15-A-LB1; assembly: GCF_058787875.1. Taxonomy (NCBI): domain Bacteria; kingdom Pseudomonadati; phylum Pseudomonadota; class Betaproteobacteria; order Burkholderiales; family Comamonadaceae; genus Hydrogenophaga; species Hydrogenophaga sp. FW305-3-2-15-A-LB1. The sequence continues at coordinate 561 of NZ_JBYTAE010000027.1, forward strand.
CGCGCGCAGGGCCGCGCGCTGGCCGTGGTGCGCCCGGGAAGCACCGCCGAGGTGGCCGCCGTGGTGCGCGCCTGCGCCCAGGCCGGGGCGGCCATCGTGCCCCAGGGCGGCAACACCGGCCTGGTGGTGGGCTCGGTGCCCGACGATTCCGGCACCCAGGTGGTGCTGAGCCTCACGCGCATGAACGCCGTGCGCGCCATCGACGGCGCCAACCTCACGATGACGGTGGAAGCCGGCTGCGTGCTGCAGTCGCTGCAGGACGCGGCCGAGAACGCCGGCTTCCTGTTTCCCCTGAGCCTGGCGGCCGAGGGCAGCTGCACGATCGGCGGCAACCTGGCCACCAACGCGGGCGGCACACAGGTGGTGCGCTACGGCAACGCGCGCGAACTCTGCCTGGGCCTGGAGGTGGTGACGGCGCAGGGCGAGGTGTGGCACGGCCTCACCGGCCTGCGCAAGGACAACACCGGCTACGACCTGCGCGACCTCTTCATCGGCAGCGAGGGCACGCTGGGCGTGATCACCGCCGCCACGCTCAAGCTCTACCCGCTGCCCGCCGCGCAACTCACCGCCTGGGCCGCCGTGCCCACGCTGGACGCCGCCGTGGCGCTGCTGGGCCTGGCGCACCAGCACCTGGGCGCAGGCCTGACCGGCTTCGAGGTGATGGGCCAGTTCGCCCTGGGCCTGGTGGACAAGCACTTTCCCGCCCTGCGGGTGCCGCTGTGGGCGGACAGCCCCTACTGCGTGCTGCTGGAGAACAGCGACAGCGAATCGGAAGAGCATGCGCGCGGGCAGTTCGAGCGCCTGCTCGAAACCGCCTTCGAGCAAGGCCTGGTGAGCGACGCGGTGGTGGCCGAAAGCCTCTCGCAGGCGCGTGGCCTGTGGCACATCCGCGAGAGCATTCCACTGGCCCAGGCCGAAGAGGGCCTGAACATCAAACACGACATCAGCATCCCGGTCTCGCGCATCCCCGCCTTCTGCGCCGAGACCGACGCCTTGCTGCAGCGCGAGATCCCCGGCGTGCGGCTGGTGAATTTTGGCCACCTGGGCGACGGCAACCTGCACTACAACGTGCAGGCGCCGGCCGACGGAGATGCCAAAAAGTTCCTGAATGAGCAGGAAACGCGCGTGAACACCCTGGTTTTCGATGCGGTGGCGCGCTACGATGGATCGATCAGCGCCGAACACGGCGTGGGCAGCCTCAAGGCCGCCCACCTGCCCCACTACAAGGACCCGGTTGCCCTGGGCCTGATGCGCGCCATCAAGCAGGCGCTCGATCCTCACCACCTCATGAACCCTGGCCGCGTGCTCACCCACCCATGAATCTCCGCCGTCCCGCCCGCCTCTTGCTCGTGTGCGCGCTCGCCGCCACGGGTTGGGCGCACGCGGTCGAGGCGAACCAGCGCCAGGCCTGGCGCGAGCAGGCGCTGGCGTACGAACACGGGGAAGGCGTGGCGCGCGACACCAATGCGGCGATCGCGCTCTACTGCCGCGCCGCACTCGCGGGGGACGCGGTCTCGGCCTACAACCTGGGCTGGCTCTACGCCAACGGCCGGGGCACGCCGCGCCACGACGGCTACGCCGCTCACTGGTTCGCGCGCGCGGCCCTGCTGGGCGACGCCCAGGCCGAGGCGATGTTCAAGCGACTGGACACACCGGCCGACAAACCCGAGTGCGTGCTGCAGGCCGAACGGGCCGAACAGCAGCGCGCCGAGCAGGAGCGGCTGACCGCCGAAGCCGATGCGGTGGTCACGCGCTACCGCGACTGGGTCAACACGCCCGAGCAGCAGCGCATCATGAAGATCGTCTACAAGCTCGCGCCGCAGTTCGGCATCGAGCCCGGCCTGGCCTTCGCCGTGATCAAGGCCGAGTCCAATTTCAACGTGCACGCCCTGTCGGACAAGAACGCCCAGGGCCTGATGCAACTCATTCCCGAGACCGCCGCGCGCTTCCGCGTGAACAAGCCCTTCGACGCCGAGCAGAACATCCGCGGCGGCCTGTCCTACCTGCAGTGGCTGCTGGCCTACTTCAAGGGCAACGTGCCCCTGGTGCTGGCCGCCTACAACGCGGGCGAAGGCACGGTGGAGCGCTACCGCGGCGTGCCGCCGTTCCCCGAAACGCAGGGCTACATCAAGCGCATCCAGCAGATCTTCGCCCTGCAGCAGCATCCCTTCGACGAGCGCATCACGGCGCCGTCGCCGGCCTTGCCCGGCATCGCCTCCGTGCGCCCCTGAGCGGCGGCCCGGCAGGCCACGCGCGCGCGGCGCGCGCTCGAATCAGTAGTAACCCCATGAGGTAGTCCTACGACTATCAGGCGCAGAGGCGCGTTCCTAGAATTTTCGAATCACAAGCCATGCGCCACGGCACCCGGGCATGGTCACAGGAGACGAAGTTTCATGAACATCGCGCAGCTGCTCGTGCGTTCGGCCCGAACCTTCCCCGACCGGGATGCCGTGCTGCTGGGTGCGCGCGTGTGCTGCGACTACCGCGAACTGGCCCGCCGGGCCGGGGCGCTCGGCACCGGCCTGTCGCAGCACCTGGGCCTGCGGCCCGGCGAGCGCGTCGCCCTGCTGCTGCACAACTGCCCGCAGTACCTGGAGGTGCTGTACGGTGCCTGGTCCGCCGGGCTGGTGGTGGTGCCCATCAACCACAAGCTGCATGCGCGCGAAGTCGAGTACATCCTGGCCGACAGCGGCGCTCGGGTCGTGTTCACCTCGGCCGATCTGGGCGCGGACCTGCAGCCCGGCCCGGCCGCCGCCATCGACGTGAACGGCGCCGAGTACCTGTCCCTGCTCGCCAGCGATGCGATGGCACCGGTGCACCGCGCGCCCGACGACATCGCATGGCTGTTCTACACCTCGGGCACGACCGGGCGCCCCAAGGGGGTGATGCAGACGCACCGCAACCTGCTCTCGATGACGCTCTGCTATTTCGCCGACGTGGACACCGTGCGGCCGGGCGACGCGAGCCTCTATGCGGCGCCCATGTCGCACGGTGCCGGCCTTTACAACATCCCGCACGTGCTGGCCGGCGCGCGCCATGTGATCCCCGAGTCCGGCGGTTTCGACCCCGACGAGATCCTCGCGCTGGCCCGCGAGCTGCGCGATGTGTCGATGTTCGCGGCGCCCACCATGGTCAAGCGCCTGGTCGACAGCGCGCTCGCGCGCGGCCTGGACGGCGACGGCATCAAGACCATCGTCTATGGCGGCGGGCCCATGTACGCGGCCGACATCCAGCAGGCCATCGCCGTGATGGGGCCGCGCTTCGTGCAGATCTACGGCCAGGGTGAGTGCCCGATGGCGATCACCGCGCTGTCGCGCGAACACCTGGCCAATCTCGGCCATCCGCGCCATGCGCAGCGCATGGCTTCGGTGGGCGTGGCGCAGAGCAGCGTGGAGATCCGCATCGCGCAACCGGACGGCACCGCGCTGCCCTGCGGCGAGACCGGGGAGATCCTGGTGCGCGGCGACCCGGTGATGCCAGGCTACTGGGGCAACACGGCAGCCACGGCCCAGACCTTGCGCGACGGCTGGCTGCACACCGGCGACATCGGCGAACTCGATGCCGATGGCTTCCTCTCGCTCAAGGACCGATCCAAGGACCTGATCATCAGCGGCGGCTCCAACATCTACCCGCGCGAGGTCGAGGAGGTGCTGCTGCGCCATCCCGGCATCCGCGAGGTGGCCGTGGTCGGCCGCCCGCATGGCGAGTGGGGCGAGGAGGTGCTGGCCTACGTGGTGCCACGCCCCGGCCACACGCTGGACACCGGCGAGCTCGATGCGCTCTGCCTCGCCAGCATCGCGCGCTTCAAGCGCCCGCGCCAGTACCTGCTGCTCGACGAATTGCCCAAGAACAGCTACGGCAAGGTGCTCAAGACCGCTCTGCGGGACCTGGGCGATTCCCCCAACGACAGGAGACACATCCCATGAAACTGGTCACATTCGATCTGCCCGGCGGCCAACGCCACATCGGCGCCATGCTCGCGGGCGAGCAGCGCCTGGTGGACTTCACCGCGTCGTCCACCTCGCCCGCCATGCGCGACATGCTCGCGCTGATCGACGGCGGCGAGGCCGCGCTCAAGGAAGCCCGGCAACTGCTGGACAAAGCCGCCGTCACCCACGCGCTGGCCGATGTGAAGCTGGCCGCGCCACTGCCCGAGCCGCGCCAGATGCGCGACTTCCTGTGCTTCGAGAAACACTTCCGCCAGGCGCGCGCGAACCGCCACCTGTTCGGCGCCACCGACGGCGAGCGCGACCCGGCCAAGGTGGAGATTCCGCCCATCTGGTACGAGGAACCGATCTACTACAAGTGCAACCGCTTCTCGGTGGTGGGCACGGGCGCGGACATCGTCAACCCCGCGTACTGCCAGATGCTGGACTACGAACTCGAGTTCGCCGCCATCCTGGGCAAGAGCGGCAAGAACATCCGCAAGGAAGATGCGCGCTCGCACATCTTCGGCTACCTGATCTTCAACGACGTGAGCGCGCGCGACCAGCAGATGCGCGAGATGGGCGGCACGCTCGGGCCCACCAAGGGCAAGGACTTCGACACCGGCAACGTGCTCGGCCCCTGGCTGGTCACGGCCGACGAGGTCGGCAACCCCTACGACCTGACCATGGTCGCTCGCGTCAACGGCGAGGAATGGTCGCGTGGCAACAGCGGCGAGATGCACCACCGTTTCGAGGACGTGCTGGTCCACGCCTCGCGCGACGAGACGCTGCACGCAGGCGAGTTCTTCGGCTCGGGAACGGTCGGCAGCGGATGCGGACTGGAACTGGGCCGGTTCCTGAAACACGGCGACGTCGTCGAGCTGGAGATTCAGAAGCTCGGCGTGCTGAAGAACCGTGTGGTGTTCCGTCACGCAAGCCAGTGACCGCGTTCTTCCCTAAAACCATCTGGAGACAAGCCATGCACACCTTTATCGCGACCCTGCGTTCCCTTGTGCGCCCCCTGGCGGTGGCCACGCTGCTGAGTGCGGCGGCGGCCCCCGTCTGGGCCCAGAAGATCGTGTTCGGTTTCTCGGCATCCACAGCGTTCGCCAACGCCTTTGTCGCGGCCAACGAAGGCCTCTTCAAGAAACATGGCCTGGACGTGGAGATGAAGCTGGTGCCCAACTCGGCCACCACGCCGGCGGCCCTGATGGCCGGCAGCCTGCAGATCGCCACGCCGACCGCGCCCAACACCATGCAGGCGGTCGAGCAAGGCCTGGACCTGGTGGTGCTGGCCGGCGGCGGCTACTACACCAAGGGCATGGAAGACGTGGCCATCATGGTCCGCCCCGACAGCCCCATCAAGACCGCCAAGGACTTCGAGGGCAAGCGCGTGTCCACCCCGGGCCTCAACGCCTTCCTGCACGTGCTGTTCCGCAAATGGATGGCCGAGAACGGCGGTGACTACAAGAAGGTGACGTTCACCGAGAACGCGTTCGCGCAATCGGTGGACGTGCTGCGCAACGGCCAGGTCGACGGCATCCTCGCGGTGCAGCCCTTCCTCTCGCGCGCCGAGGAAACCAAGGCCGGCCGCGTGGTCGCCTACTACATCGCCGCGCTGGATGGCGAGGTGCAGTCGGGCTGGCACGTCGCCAGCCGCAAGTGGGCCGATGCCAACCCCAAGCAGGTCGCCGCCTTCCGTGCCGCCATCGAGGAAGCCTCGGCCATGGCCCTGAAAGACCCGGGCGTGGTGCGCAAGGCCAACCTGGTCTACATCCCCTTCCCGCCCGAAGTGCAGGCCAAGTTCCCCGACCCCAAGTTCCGCCCGGTCATCACGCCCGAGGTGGTGCAGAACTGGAACAAGATCATGATGGACCAGGACATGCTCAAGAAGCCGATCGACCCGGCGAAGCTGATCTACAAGTGAGCCGCATGAGCCAAGCCAACGATCCCGTCCTGTCCATCACCGGGCTGGACTTCACCGTGGGTTCCCTCAACATCCTGAACGACATCTCGCTCACGGTGCATGAGAAGGAGTTCGTCTGCATCGTCGGTGCCTCGGGCTGCGGCAAGACCACGCTGCTGCGCCTGATGGGCGGCCTGCTGAGCCCCACCCGGGGCCGCGTGCTGTACCGGGGCCGCGCGATCGACGGGCCCGACCCCGAGCTCGCGGTGGTGTTCCAGGACTACGGGCGCGCCCTGCTGCCCTGGCGCACCGTGGCCGGCAACGTGGAGCTGGCGCTGGAGGCGCGCCGCGTGCCCAAGGACGAGCGCGCGCCCATCATCCGCGACATGCTGGAACGGGTGGGCCTGGCCGAGCGGGCCGACGCCTACCCGATCCAGCTCTCCGGCGGCATGCAGCAGCGCCTGCAGATCGCGCGCTGCATGGCGCAGGCGCCGCAGGTGCTGCTGATGGACGAGCCCTTCGGCGCGCTCGACGCGATGACGCGCCAGACCCTGCAGGACGAGGTGGCCCGCCTGTGCGCCGATGCCGGCGTGACGGTGGTGTTCATCACCCACGACCTGGAGGAGGCGATCTACCTGGGCGACCGGGTGATCTCCATGGACAAGCACCCGGGGCGGCTGTCGGAGACGCTGACGATCGAGCTGGAGCGGCCGCGCAACCAGCTCACCACGCGGGAGGACGCGCGCTTCCTGGCCTACCGCCACCGCCTGTTCAACCTCCTGCCACCGGGGCACTGAGATGAATGCATCCATGGCGCGCGTGTTCAAGGGGGTGCTGTTCCCGGCGGCGGTCCTGATCTTCTGGGAGTTCGCGGCCCGCTCCGGGCTGCTCAAGGCCGAGAGCCTGTCGTCCCCGATCGCGATCTTCCGCGCGGCGGTGGGCGTGGTCGCCGACGGCAGCCTGTTCAAGGCCGCGCTGGAGACCTTCGGCGGCGCGGTCGGCGGGCTGGTCGTGGGGGCCACGGCGGGCATTCTGGTCGGCGTCGCCTTCGGCCTCTCGCGCCACCTGTCGCAGCTGATGCGGGTGTCCACCGAGGCGCTGCGGCCCATTCCCTCGGTGGCGCTGATTCCCCTGGCGCTGCTGATCCACGGCTACGGCTTCCAGATGGAGAGCAGCATCGTGGCCTTCTCGTGTTTCTGGCCGTTGCTGATCATCACCGAAAGCGCGGTGCGCGGCATCGAGCCGCGCCTGCTGGAGGTGGCGTACATGCTCAACTTCAGCCTGCGCGAGCGCGTGACCAAGATCGTGCTGCCGGCGGCGCTGCCGCGCATCTTCGTCGGCCTGCGGCTGGCGGCCGCGGTGTCGCTGGTGGTGGCGGTCACGGTGGAGATCACGGCCAACCCGATGGGCCTGGGCTATGCGCTCATCGTCGCGCAGGAGAGCATGCGGCCCGATCGCGTGTTCGCCTTCATCGGCTGGATCGGCCTGATCGGCTGGGCGCTCAACGCTTCGCTGTTGCGCGCGCAGCAGCGCTGGTTCGGGCGCATGGGCAACTGGGCGGAGCAATCGGCATGAAAAAACAACACGGTGTCCTGATGTGGTTCGCCAGCCTGGGCGTGCTCGCCGCGCTGGTCGGCCTGTGGCAGCTCGCCGCGCACCTGGAACTGGTGTCGCCGGTGTTCTTCCCGGCCCCGCTGCGCAGCTTCGAGTCGCTCTGGGACCAGATGGGCACGGCGGACTTCTGGCTCGCGTTTCGCGAAACCCTGCGGCGCATGGTGCTGGGCTTCGTGACCGCCTCGGTCGCGGGCGTCGCGCTGGGCGCGGCGATCGGCCTCTCGCCCCGGCTGCGCGCCTATGTGGAGCCCACGCTGGAGCTGATCCGCCCGCTGCCCGCCTCGGCCATGATCCCGGTCTTCGTGCTGCTGATCGGCCTGAACGACCGCATGATCGTGACGGCGATCGCGTTCTCCTCGCTCTGGCCGGTGCTGCTCAACACGGTGCACGGCTTCAAGACCATCGAGCCCCGGCTGCTGGAGGTGGCGCGCATCCTGCACCTCTCGCGGTTGGAGATGGTCTGGAAGATCGCCCTGCCCAACGCGCTGCCCGACATCTTCGCCGGCCTGCGGCTGGCGCTGACGGTCTCGCTCATCCTCGCGGTGGTGGCCGAGATGCTGGCCGGCACCATCGGCCTGGGCCAGAACATCACGCTGGCCGCGCGCTCCTTCCGCAGCGCCGACCTGTACGCCGGGATCATCGTGCTCGGCGCGGTCGGCTACGTGTCCAACATCCTGCTTCAACGCGCCGAACAGCACCTGCTGCGCTGGCGCACGCCCTGAACCCGGCATCCCCCACCTCAACCACAGGAGACAACCCATGAAATGGCAATACACCAAGGGACTGCACGACATCGGCAATGGCAACTACGCGTGGCTGCTGCCCGACGGCACCTGGGGCTGGAGCAACGCCGGCCTGGTGACCGACAGCGGCGAGTCGCTGCTGGTGGACACCCTGTTCGACCTCAAGCTCACGCGCGAGATGCTGCACGCCATGCGCAACGCGGTGCCCGAGGCCAAGGAGATCGCGCAGGTGGTCAACACCCACGCCAACGGCGACCACTACTTCGGCAACCAGCTGGTGGCCGACTCGGAGATCATCGTCTCGCAGGCCTGCGCCGACGAGATGCTCGCGCACCCGCCCCAGGCCCTGATCGACCGCTTCCGCAACTACAAGGAACTGGGCGACGGCGGCGAATTCCTCATGAAGGCCATGGGCCGCGTGTTCGATTTCCGCGGCATCGTCTACACCCCGCCCACCAAGACCTTCAGCGGCGAGATCGACCTCAAGGTGGGCAACAAGACCGTGAAGCTGGTCGAAGTCGGACCGGCCCACACCAAGGGCGACGTGCTCGCCTACATCCCCGAAGACAAGATCGTCTACACCGGCGACATCCTGTTCAACGGCGGCCACCCCATCGTCTGGGCGGGCCCGGTGGACAACTGGATCCGCGCCTGCGACCTCATGCTCGGCTGGGACGTGGACGTGGTGGTGCCCGGCCATGGCCCGATCACCGACAAGACGGGCGTGCGCGCGCTCAAGCATTACCTGGAGTACGTCAAGGCCGAGGCGCGCAAGCGCTACGACCAGGGCATGACGCTCGAACAGGCGGTGGACGACATCTCGCTGCGCGAGTTCAACTCGTGGACCGACGCCGAACGCATCTACGTCACCGTCAACAACCTGTACCAGGAGTTCAGCGGCGACACCTCGCCGCCGGACACCGTGAAGCTGTTCGGCCTGATGGCGCACTACGAAGAGCGCCAGCGCAGGCTGCACGGCAACGTGATCGGCTGCGGCCCCAACTGCAACCACGCCAACCACTGAACACCCCTCAGACCACCTCAAGGAGACACACACATGGCCTGGAGAATCCGCCGCGTCGTGACCGGGCACGACGCCCAGGGTCGCTCGACCTTCATCATGGATGGCCTCGCGCCCAACATCAAGGAAATGGCGTCCATGCCGGGCGTGGCCTTGACCGACCTGTGGGAGACCACCACCGCTCCGGCCGACAACACCGGCACGGCGGACGCCGCTGCGCGCCCGGTCAAGCTGGAGCCGCCGCAGGTGGGCAGCATCCTGCGCATCGTGGAATTCCCGCCCGACACCATGTGGCAGGGCGCCGACGCGGCCAAGGCCTTCGAGTCCATCGGTGCGGGGCACGCGCCCGATGCCCATTCGGACGACCCGATGCGCCACAAGACCAGCACCATCGACTACATCGTGGTGCTCAAGGGCGAGATCTACGCCATCCTGGACACGGGCGAAACGCTGCTCAAGGCCGGGGACATCCTGGTCCAGCGCGGGACCATGCATTCGTGGAGCGTGCGCGGCACCGAGCCCTGCATCGTGGCGGCCATCCTGATCGGCGCCACGCCGCACGCCTGAGCAACGCCCGCCTCCCGCCCGCTCAGGGCGAGGGCGGCATGCCCAGGATGCGCGCGATCAGCTCGCCGGTGGAGTTCACGTCCAGCTTGCGCATCAGGCGCATGCGGTGCGCCTCCACCGTGCGGTGGCTGACGTTGAGGTCCTTGGCGATCTGCTTGCTGGTCAGGCCGGTGATGACCCGGGCCGCGATCTCGCGTTCGCGCGCGGTGAGCGGCGCGTTCACCGGGCGGGCTTCGCTGATGTCGTCGAACACCCAGATCACCGACGCGAAGGGCGACTCCGGCGTGAAGGACCGCCCCGACACCGCGCACCAGAACATGCGCCCGTTGGCGTGCCGCATGATGCGCTGATCCCGGTGGTTGCCGTTCTGCCGCATGCTGACCACCCAGGTCTCGCCGATGTGCTCGAACTCCTCGTGCGAGGGATACAGCATCTCGGTGGATTGCCCGACCAGGGCGCTCACCGGGTAACCGAACATCTCCGACATGGCCCGGTTGCAGCGCTCGATGATGCGCTGGCGGGTCACCATCAGACCGACCGGCGCGAGCTCGAAAATCATTTCGGGCTCGGCGATGGATTCAGACAGGGTCTTGGGCGTCATCGGGCGTCGGGGTGATGGGCCATTATGGCGCAGGGGTTCGGCGCGCCGCCGCCTCGGGGCCGGGCCGAAACAGGCACAATTCCGTCCATGACCGACCGCCCCATCCGCTCACAGTACGAAGATTTCATGCGCCACGTGTTCACCACGGGCGTGCAGAAAACCGATCGCACCGGCACCGGCACCACCAGCGTGTTCGGCCACCAGATGCGCTTCGATCTCAACGAAGGTTTTCCCCTCGTGACCACCAAGAAGGTGTTCACCAAGGCCATCATCGTCGAGCTGCTGTGGTTCCTGCGCGGCGACAGCAACGTGAAGTGGCTGCAGGAGCGCGGCTGCACGATCTGGGACGAGTGGGCGCGCGAAGACGGCGACCTCGGACCGGTGTACGGCGTGCAGTGGCGCAACTGGCCGGCGCCGGACGGGCGCCACATCGACCAGATCAGCGAGGTGGTCAAACAGCTCAAGACCAACCCCGACTCGCGCCGCATCATCGTGAGCGCCTGGAACGTGGCCGACCTCGACAAGATGGCCCTGATGCCCTGCCACGCGTTCTTCCAGTTCTACGTGGCCGACGGCAAGCTGAGCTGCCAGCTCTACCAGCGCAGCGCCGACATTTTCCTGGGCGTGCCGTTCAACATCGCCAGCTACGCGCTGCTCACCCACATGCTGGCGCAGCAGTGCGACCTGGAAGTGGGCGAATTCATCTGGACCGGCGGCGACTGCCACATCTACAGCAACCACCACGAGCAGGTGCAGACGCAGCTCGCGCGCGCCCCGCACCCCTACCCCACGCTGCGCATCAAGCGCCGCCCCGCATCGATCTTCGACTACGAGCTCGACGACTTCGAGATCCTCGACTACCAGCACCATCCCGCCATCAAGGCGCCGGTGGCGGTCTGAGCCCGCGCCCGCCGCGGACCACGTGATCACCCGCCGCCAGCTCTGGGCGCTGCTCGCCCTCACGCTCATGTGGGGCGTGAACTGGCCCATGATGAAGCTCTCGCTGCAGGAGCTCACGCCGCTGTATTTCCGCGCCAGCACCATGATGCTGGGCGCGCTCGGCCTGTTCATCTACGTCGCCCGCCTGGGCGAGCGCATGCGCCCCACGCGCGCCGAATGGGCCGCCATCGCCTGGCTCGGCCTGCCCAACGTGCTGGGCTGGCACACGCTCTCGATCTTCGGCGTGCAGGAACTCGCCTCCGGCCGCGCGGCCATCCTGGGCTTCACCATGCCGATCTTCACGGTGCTGATCGGCGCGGCCTTCTTCGGCGAGCGCATCACGCCGCGCGTGCGCACGGCCGTGGTGTGCGCGGGCATCGCCATCGCGCTGCTGCTGTGGCACGAGCTGCAAAGCCTGAGCGGCCGGCCCACCGGCATCGCGTGGATGCTGGGCGCCGCCTTCTGCTGGGGCGTGGGCACGCTGCAGTTCCGCCGCGCCCACCTCACGCTCTCGCCCATGGTGGTCACGGTCTGGATGCTGCTGCTGGGCAGCGGTGTGGTGGGGGCGCTGGCCCTCGCGCTGGAACCGGTGCCCCGGCTGGCGGGCTTTTCGGTGCCGATGTGGATCAGCCTGCTGTATGGCGTGTGCATCAACTACGGTGTGGCGCAGTTGATCTGGTTCGGCATGGCGCGCAACCTGCCGCCGGCCACCAGCGCCATGAGCGTGATGGCGATCCCGCTGGTGGGCACGCTGAGCGCGACCTTCATCGTGGGCGAGGTGCCGCACTGGCAGGACTGGGTCGCCATCGGCTTCGTGATGATGGCCATTGCCAGTGTGCTCTGGCCAGCCCGGCCTGCTCTGCCGGCGGCACAATAGGCGCATGCCCCAGCCCACCACCCGATTGCACCTCATCTTCGCGCGCGCCGCCAATGGCGTGATCGGCAAGGACAACGCCTTGCCCTGGCACCTGCCGGAGGACATGGCGCACTTCAAGCGCACCACGCTCGGCCACCCCGTGATCATGGGCCGCAAGACCTGGGATTCGCTGCCACCCAAATTCCGCCCACTGCCGGGCCGGCTCAACATCGTAGTCACGCGCGACACCGCCTGGCAGGCCGAAGGCGCTGCCCGGGCGAACTCGCTGCCCGAAGCCGTGTCGCTGTGCCCCGCGGGCTCGGACGCCTGGGTGATCGGCGGCGCGCAGATCTACGCCGCCGCCCTGCCGCTGGCCGACACCGCCGTGGTCACCGAGATCGCACGCGATTTCGAGGGCGATGCGCACGCCCCCGTGTTCGGCCCCGAATGGCAGGAAACCGCGCGCGAAACCCACACGGCCGCCAACGGCCTGCCCTTCGCGTTCGTCAGCTACACCCGGGCCACGACGCGGTAGACGCAGCGCGATGCCCCCGCGAGCACGTGCTGCTCGCGCGTGACGCGGCCGTCGCCGCCGATGATGTCCTGGAACAGCAGCAGCTCCGAGCGGCAGAAGCCCTGGCAACTGCGCGCCGCGGCGCAGATCGGACAGTGGTCCTCGATCAGCAGCCAGTCCTTGCCGTCGCGCTCGACGCGCGCCATGTAGCCCTCTTCGCTGCGCACCACCGCGAGCTGCTCCAGGCGCTTCGCCATGGTCTTGCCGGTGCAGCGCTGCCGGTACAGCGTGCGGGCATCGGCTTCGCGCTGCGAGATCAACCGCTCCAGGCCCTGCTCGCCAAACAGCTGCCGCACCGAGCCGATCAACTGCACCGTCAGCTGCGCATGGGTGTCGGGAAAACGGCGGTGACCGGCCTCGGTCAGCGCCCAGTTCTGCCGGGGCCGACCCACGCCGACCGCAGCTTCCTGCACGCCCTCGAGCACGCCCGCCGCGACCAGTTTCTGCACCTGCTGGCGCGCCGCTTCGGGCGTCAGGCCCAGCGCCTGCGCCAGCCGGGCGGTGGAGGTCGGCCCCCTGGACTTGATGAGGAACAGAAGGCGATCCGCCGTCGGCGATGCACCCGGAATATCCAGGTCTTTACTTGCATAAACCATGGCGCAATCCTAATATGCAAACAATCACTTGGATAATAACCGCGCCACCGCGCACTGTCGAGAATCACGCATGTCTTCCCTGACCGCCCCTTTACCTGCAACGGCTTCCTGGGGCGATCTGCTCAAGGGCAAGAACGGCTGGCTCGCACTGGCCCTGACCGGTGGCGTGGCCCTGCACGCCATCAACGTGCACATCGTCACCACTGTGCTGCCTTCCGTGGTGCAGGACATCGGCGGACTGGACTGGTACGCCTGGAACACCACCTTGTTCGTGGTGGCCTCCATCATCGGCGCCGCACTCTCGGTGCGCGTGCTGTCCTCGCTCGGACCCCGCGGCGCCTGCCTCGCGGCGCTGGGCCTGTTCGCCCTCGGCTCGGCCGTGTGCGCCAGCGCCGGCTCCATGGGCGAGATGCTGATCGGCCGCAGCGTGCAGGGCCTGGGCGGCGGCACCCTGGCGGCCCTGAGCTACGCCCTCATCCGCGTGGTGTTCGAGCCGGCCTTGTGGTTGCGCGCGGTGGCCCTGGTCTCCGGCATGTGGGGCATCGCCACGCTGTGCGGCCCGGCGGCGGGCGGGCTGTTCGCCGAGGCCGGCCACTGGCGCTGGGCTTTCTGGATCCTGCTGCCGATCTCGCTGCTGCAGGCGCTGGTGGTGATGGTGCAGCTGCGCCCCGCGCCCGGCGCCGCACCGAGCCGTGGGCAAAAACCAGAGGTGCCGTTGGTGCAGGTGGGGCTTCTCGCCGGCTCGGTGCTGCTGATCGCGGCGGGAAGCCTGTCGCCGCAGTTGCTGTGGCGAGGCCTGGGTGTGGCCGGTGGCCTGGCCCTGGGCGCCGCCGCCGTCGCGGTGGACCGCCGGGCGGCGGTGCGCCTGCTGCCTTCGGGGGCGACGGCACTGGGCTCGCCGCTGGGCTCGGTGTACGCCATCGTGGCGCTGCTGCTGGTGGGCATGACGACCGAGATCTACGTGCCCTACTTCCTGCAGGTGCTGCACGGCTACACGCCGCTGGCGGCGGGTTACCTCACCGCGGCCATGGCGGCCGGCTGGAGCGCGGGCTCCTTGCTGTCGTCGGGGCGCGGCGGTGCCGCTGCCGCCCGGCTGCTGCGCGTCGGTCCGCTGTTGACCACCCTCAGCCTGCTGGCCCTGGCGGTGGTGATACCGGTCGGCGCGGACCTGAGCCCCGGCGCGCGCCTGCTGCTTTGCGGCCTGCCGCTGGCCGGTGCCGGGGCTGGCGTGGGCATCGGCTGGCCCCATCTGCTCAACCGCGTGCTGAACCTCGCGCCCCCCGGGGAAGGCGGCATGGCGTCGGCCGCCATCACCACCATCCAGCTCTACGGCATGGCCGTGGGCGCGGCGGTGGCCGGTCTGGTGGCGAACGCCGCGGGCCTCAGCGACCCGGGCGGCCCGGCCGGTGCGCGCGCCGCCGCGGTCTGGCTGTTCGCGAGCTTCGCCCTGGCGCCGGCCCTGGCGACGCTGCTGGCCCGCCGCATCACGCGCGCACCGGGCAGCCACCCATGAGGAGACGCCATGCGCGAACGGCTCGAGAAAATGCTGGCCGAGGGCCGTGACAACGCCCTGCTGCGCTTCGGCTTGGGCCAGGCCTGCCTCAAGGACGAGGACGCCGAAGCCGCGGCGCTGCATCTGACGCAGGCGACGGCGCAGAACCCGCGCCACTCGGCCGCCTGGAAACTGCTCGGTGTGGCGCTCCGCCGGCTCGACCGCCTGGACGCGGCCGAAGCGGCCTGGACCCAGGGCCTGGTGGTGGCCGAACAGCAAGGCGACCACCAGTCGGTCAAGGAAATGACGGTCTTCCTCAAGCGCCTGCGGCGGCCCACACCGGGGTGACGGGCTCGCCCGGTCGGGCCGCGGTTCATCGCATACTTGGCACTTCCGGCCGCATGGCTGGCATGCACCAACACGCTGATCAACCACCACGATGGGTCCACCATGAAACTCGCCACCTGGAACATCAACTCCCTCTCCGTGCGCCTGCCTCAGGTGCTCGACTGGCTGGCCGCCAATCCCGTCGACGCGCTGGGCCTGCAGGAACTCAAACTCGTGGACGAGAAGTTCCCGCACGACGCGCTCAAGGAAGCCGGCTACCACGCCGCTGTCTTCGGCCAGAAGACCTACAACGGCGTGGCCATCCTGAGCCGCAACCCCGTCACCGACATCGTGCGCAACATCCCCCGGCACACCGACGACCAGTCGCGTGTGATCGCCGCGACGCTGGACACGCCCGAAGGCCCGCTGCGCCTGGTCAACTGCTATTTCGTCAACGGCCAGGCACCGGGCACCGACAAGTTCGCCTACAAGATGCTCTGGCTGGAGGCGCTGCACCGCTGGCTGCAGGAAGAACTGAAGGTGCACCAGCGCCTCGTGCTGCTGGGTGATTTCAACGTGGCGCCCGAAGACCGCGACTCGTTCGACCCCGCCGGCCTGAAAGACACCATCCACCACACGGTCGAAGAGCGCACGCATTTCCAGGCCTTGCTCGACCTGGGATTGACGGACGCCTACCGCCTGTTCGAGCAACCGGAGAAAAGCTACTCGTGGTGGGACTACCGCATGCTGGGCTTCCAGAAGAACCGGGGGCTGCGCATCGACCACATTCTGGTGAGCGAGGCGCTGCGCGGCCGCGTGACGGCCTGCCACATCGACCGCCTGCCGCGCAAGAACCCGCAGCCCAGCGACCACGCACCGGTGGTGGTCACGCTGGGCTGAGCCCGTTCACTCGAGGTTCAGTTCCTGGATCTTGCGGGTGATGGTGTTGCGGCCGATGCCGAGCTTGTGCGCGGCCTCGATGCGGCGCCCACGCGTGTTGGCCAGCGCGGTCTGGATCAGGCGCGTTTCGAAACGGCGCGTGAGCACGTCCCACACATCGGTGCGGCCGTCTTCGAGCAAGGCCTGGGCCTCGGCCTGCAGGCCACTCTCCCAGGCCAGAGGCGCCACCCGCGCGGTCTCCGCCTCGGGTGAGGCGACGGCCGATTCGGCGTGGGCGATGGCCGCCGAACTGCCTGCGTAGACGGGCTCGGGCACGGCAGGCGCCATGAGGCCGGTCGGCAGGGAAGACACCAACGGGGCCTCCGAGGCGGCCGGGTGGGCCACGGCGGGAGCGGTGCCGCTCATGGACAGCACCTCGGGCGGCAGGTCCTTGAGTTCGATCACCTGGGCCGGGGCCATCACCGTGAGCCAGTGGCAGACGTTTTCCAGCTGGCGCACATTGCCGGGGAAGTCGAAGGCGCCGAGCAGCTTCAAGGCCGCCTCGGAAATGCGCTTGGGCTCCACGCCCAGCTGTTTGGCGCTTTGCTGCAGGAAGAAGCGCGTGAGCATGGGCACGTCTTCGCGCCGCTCGCGCAGCGCGGGCAGGCGCAGGCGGATCACGTTGAGGCGGTGGAACAAGTCTTCGCGGAACACGCCTTCCTTGACGCGCTGCTCCAGGTTCTGGTGGGTGGCGGCGATCACGCGCACGTTGGCGCGCACGGCGCTGTGGCCGCCCACGCGGTAGAAGTGGCCGTCGGACAGCACGCGCAGCAGGCGCGTCTGCAGGTCGAACGGCATGTCGCCGATTTCGTCGAGGAACAGCGTACCGCCATCGGCCTGCTCGAAGCGGCCCCGGCGCATGGTCTGCGCGCCGGTGAAGGCCCCACGCTCGTGGCCGAACAGTTCCGACTCCAGCAGGTCCTTGGGGATGGCTGCGGTGTTGATGGCCACGAAGGGCCCGGCCGCGCGCGGCGAATGCTTGTGCAGCGCGCGCGCCACCAGCTCCTTGCCCGAACCCGACTCGCCGGTGATCAGCACCGTGACCTGGCTCTGGCTCAGGCGCCCGATGGCGCGGAACACGTCCTGCATCGCGGGCGCCTGGCCGAGCATTTCGGGCGCGGCGCTCATGCGCTCCTCGGCCACTTCCTCGCGCAGGCTTTCGTCCACCGCGCGGCGGATCAGCTCGACCGCCTTGGGCAGATCGAAGGGCTTGGGCAGGTATTCGAAGGCACCGCCCTGGAAGGCCGAGACCGCACTGTCCAGGTCGGAGAACGCGGTCATGATGATGACCGGCAGGCCGGGCAGCTTTTCCTTGACCTTCTCCAGCAGCTCCAGCCCCGAACCGCCGGGCATGCGGATGTCGCTCACCAGGATCTGGGGGCCCTCGTGTTCGGGCGTGTCGATCAGGGCCTTGAGCACGTCCTGCGGGTTGGTGAAACTGCGCGTGGGCAGGTTCTCGCGCAGCAGCGCCTTTTCGAGCACGAAGCGAATCGATTGGTCGTCGTCCACTATCCAGATCGGCTTCATTGAGTTGTCTTCCCTTCTTGTGGCGCGGCGTTCGACGGTCGGTGACGGCTAGGGCAACGGAATCAGAATCTTGAAATCCGTCTCGTTCGGCACGCTCTCACACTCGATCAATCCATGGTGCTGCTGGACAAAGGTCTGCGCCAGCGTGAGCCCCAGGCCGGAGCCGCCATCCCGCCCCGACACGAGCGGGAAAAAGATGCGGTCCTTGATCGAGTCTGGAACGCCAGGCCCGTTGTCGATCACATGCAATTCCAGTGCCAGCCGATAGCGCTGTTTACCAAACGTCACCTGTCGGCCCACGCGCGTGCGGAACACGATGCGCGCATCGCCCGCCGCGATGCGTTCGCTCAGCGCCTGCGCGGCGTTGTGCGCGATGTTGAGCACGGCCTGGATGAGCTGCTCGCGATCGCCGCGGAACTCGGGGATGGAGGTGTCGTAGTCGCGCACGACCTTCAAGCCCTTGGGAAACTCGGCCAGGATGAGCGAGCGCACGCGCTCGCACACCTCGTGGATGTTCACGTCGCCCACCACGTGAGGCCGGCGGTGCGGCGCGAGCAGGCGGTCCACCAGCGACTGCAGCCGATCCGCCTCGTGGATGATGACCTGGGTGTACTCGATCAACTCGCGGGACTCCAGCTCCATCTGCAGCAACTGGGCCGCACCGCGAATGCCGCCGAGCGGGTTCTTGATCTCGTGCGCGAGGTTGCGGATGAGTTCCTTGTTCGCCTGCGCCTGATCGATCAGCCGCTCTTCGCGCTCCTGGCGCGCCTGCTGCTCCAGCGGCAGCAGCTCGACGATCACCTCACCCGGGTTGTCGGTCTGCGCCACCACCACGTGCACCGGCAGGGCTTCGTGGTTGAGGCGCTTGAGCCAGGCGTCGTAGCGCAGCGCGGCGAACTGGTTGCCGCTCGCGCCCTGCAAGGCGTTTTCCAGCAGCGGGGGTTCGGTGAAGCAGTCCTGCAGCAGCGCGCCCGTGATGCTGCGTCGGGACATCCCCAGCGCATCCTCCAGCGCCGCGTTGGCGTAGAGCACGCCACCGTGCTGATCCACCACGGCCACCAGGGTGGCCAGCAGGTCGAGGGACTGGAAATGGGAAGACACCGAGGGGGACTTGCGTCCGGCAGCCGACCCGTCCGGGTCGGCCGGGGCCCGGCGCGGGAAAGTGGGAAGAAGGGAGGGGAAGTTGGGCTTTTTCAAGCCGGTCATTTTGCGGCAGAACCGACGGCGTTGGCGGACCCCGGCAGTCGATTCAATTCGCGCTGCAGGCCGGCGACGTCGCTCTCGGCGCGCGCCACGGCGGCCTTGAGTTCGGCCACGCGGTCGAGGTAGCGCTGGTAGTTGCGCGACTCGATGCCCTGCTTCTCGGGCTCGCCGTTGGCGTACTCCTTGCGCGCGAGCGCCAGGCGCTCTTGCGCCTTGCGCAGTTCGGCCTCGAGGATGGCGCGCGCATCGCTGTCGCGCGCGCGCTGCGCGGCCGAGTCGACGCGTTCGTTGGCGCTGCCGTTGCGAGGGGCGGCCGCTGCGGGCGTGGCGCGCGGCGGCGTGGGCCGGGTGCCTTCGATGATGGTGATGTTGCCGCCCTCCATGGGGCTGCAACCCTTGGACTTGGCCACCTGCGCGTCGTTCGTGTATTCGTTGCCGCAACGGTAGATGCGCGCCTGGGCATGGGCTTCCAGGACGCACAGCGCGAGCGTGGCCACGGCCAGCGACCGGATCGTGAGTGAAGGCATCGGATTCAAGGTGACATCAACTCCAGGAAGCGGTTTGGGGTATGGGCGGGCGCACCGATATGCGTTTTTCAGTATGACCGAAAACTGTTTCAAAAGTGCCGTGCCAGCGTGTGAACGGTGGCGATTGACCGCCCGAGCAACAAAAAAGGGGCCACTTGCATGGCCCCTTTCGGGATGGCCCTGGCAGCCCGGCAGAGCCGGGCAAGCCATCACAGGCTGTAGTACATGTCGAACTCGACCGGGTGCGGCGCCATGCGGAAACGCGTGACTTCGCCCATCTTGAGTTCGATGTAGGCGTCGAGCATGGAGTCGGTGAACACACCGCCCTTGGTCAGGAAGCTGCGGTCCTTGTCGAGGTACTCCAGCGCCTGGTCGAGGCTGTGGCACACGGTGGGCACCAGCTTGTCCTCTTCGGGCGGCAGGTGGTACAGGTCCTTGGTGGCGGCTTCGCCCGGGTGGATCTTGTTTTCCACGCCGTCCAGACCCGCCATCATCAGGGCCGAGAAGGCCAGGTAGGGGTTGGCCGAAGGATCTGGGAAACGCGCTTCGATGCGGCGGCCCTTGGGGTTCGCCACGTACGGGATGCGGATCGAGGCAGAACGGTTGCGGGCCGAGTAGGCCAGCTTCACGGGGGCTTCGAAGCCAGGCACCAGGCGCTTGTAGGAGTTGGTGCCAGGGTTGGTGATGGCGTTGAGCGCACGGGCGTGCTTGATGATGCCGCCCACGTAGTACAGGGCGAAATCGCTCAGGCCGGCGTAGCCGTCACCGGCGAACAGGTTCTTGCCGTCCTTCCAGATCGACTGGTGCACGTGCATGCCGCTGCCGTTGTCGCCGGCGTAGGGCTTGGGCATGAAGGTCGCGGTCTTGCCGTAGGCGTTGGCGACGTTCCACACCACGTACTTGAGCACCTGCGTCCAGTCGGCGCGCTCGACCAGCGTGCTGAACTTGGTGCCGATTTCGTTCTGGCCAGCGCCCGCCACTTCGTGGTGGAACACTTCAACCGGGATGCCCAGCGATTCGAGGATCAGGGACATCTCGGCGCGCATGTCCTGCGTGCTGTCGACCGGGGGCACGGGGAAGTAGCCGCCTTTGACGGTGGGACGGTGGCCGCGGTTGCCGCCTTCGAGCTTGGCGCCGCTGTTCCAGGGAGCTTCGTACTCCTCGATCTCGCACATCACGCGGCCGGGTTCGTTGCTCCAGCGCACGCCGTCGAAGATGAAGAATTCAGGTTCCGGTCCGAAGAAGGCGGTGTCGCCCAGGCCGGAGGCCTTGAGGTAGGCCTCGGCGCGCTTGGCGATGGAACGCGGATCGCGGTCGTAGGCCTTGCCGTCGCCCGGCTCGATCACGTCGCATTGCAGGAACAGCGTGGTTTCTTCGAAGAAGGGGTCGATGTTGGCGGTATTGGGGTCGGGCATGAGCTGCATGTCCGAGGCTTCGATGCCCTTCCAGCCAGCCACCGAAGAACCGTCGAACGCGTGGCCCGAGCTGAACTTGTCTTCGTCGAAGTGAGACACGGGCACGGTGACGTGCTGTTCTTTGCCCCGGGTGTCGGTGAAGCGGAAGTCAACGAACTTCACTTCGTTGTCTTTCACCATTTGCATCACGTCTGCGACGGTCTTGGCCATCAAATACTCCTGTAGCTGGGTGAGTGGAAAAATTGAAAACGACGCTGCTGATAAGCAGAATGTGTGCCACAAAGTGGGTCATGCGCGGGCGCTGGCTCCCCCGGCTTCACGGGACAGCGGGAATTATGGCCCAGCCATGCGCCACAAAGGGTCGGCCGGCAGGCATCGAAGCCCTAGGAAGACCGTGCGTTGCACCTTGTCGGGCGTTATCGCCCCCGGTCGCACCCATTGGGTGCAACCGTCAATTGCACCGATTTGGTGCAACTCAATTTCGCACCATTTCAGGGCCCAGCTTCGCGTCGTGCCGATGCAGGCCCGCGAGCAGCTGGGCGTAGGCCGGCGCCACCGCCTCGGGGGCGCCCTTCACCCCCAGTTCGATGTGCCGGCCGTACTCAGGGTGGTCCACGCTGGGCAGGCTGAAGACCTTCACGGCATGGGCCTGCTCGATCTGCTCCATGAGCGGGGTCAGGGTGGCCTCCATGGCGCCGAACACGATCACCGAACGCTCCTGCCAGGCGCCCTGGCGATGCCATTGCGCGTACTCGGTATCGAGCACGCCTTCGATCATGGGCCAGGCCATGACGGGGAAGCCGGGCACGAAATGCACGCTGCCGCCCCCCGCCCCGTCGCAGCTGAAACCGGGGATCTTGTTGTACGGGTTGAGGATGAGGCGAGCGCCCACGGGAAACACGCCCATGTTGTAGCGGTGCACGTTGTCCGGCCGCTCGGGATCGAAGACCTCGCCACGCTCGGCGGCCGTGTCTCGCATGCGGGACTCGATCAGTTCCTTGGCCTGCGGGTGCAGGGCCAGGTCCACGCCCAGCGCGGCGGCGGCGCACTGGCGCGTGTGGTCGTCGGGCGTGGCGCCAATGCCGCCGCAGCAGAACACGGCGTCGCTGCCCGCGAACGCGTCGCTCAGCGTGGCGGTGATGCGGTCGCGATCGTCGCCGACCAGCTTGGCCCAGGACAGGGTCAGGCCGCGCTGCGCCAGCAACTCGATGATCTTGGGAAGGTGTTTGTCGCTGCGCTTGCCGGAAAGGATCTCGTCACCAACGATGATCAGGCCGAAGGTGGGTGTCATGAAAGGGTGGGTGGCTGGTTGAATGAGGACCCTGGTTCCTGGGCAGGCAAGGTCAATGGGGCCGGTGGGCTGGGTTCGGCGTCCCGCACCTCCACCGTGGCCTGCGCGCGCTGGCGCTGCAGCACGGTCAGGCAGAAATGGGCGAACCAGAGCGAGGCGAATGCGAACACCAGGGTGTAGATCCAGATCGCCACAGGCACCAGCAAGGGGGCCAGTGCAATGAACATCGCACCCGAAGCCCACAGCAGGCTGGGCGCGGCGCCCAGGTAGCCGCTGAGCACGCCCATGACGAGCAGGCTGCCGCGGTGCTCGCGCAGGATGGCCTTGCGCTCGTCGCCGCTGGCGTGCGTGGCCAGCGCGTCGAACGCGAACACCCGGTAGGTGAGCCAGCCCCAGATCAGCGGCGGAAGAATGAGCACCAGGGGTGGCACCAGCCACAGCGGCATGGACACGATCAAGGCCAGCACCGCGAGCAGCGTGGAGCCGAGCGACCACAACACGCTCACCAGCAGAGACCCACCGTGCTTGCGCTCCAGGCTGGGAAAGCGGCGCTGGCCAACCAGCTCCACCATGGCGGGCGTCATGAACATCGCCACCAGCAACAGGCACAACAGCACGATGACGGGGGTGGCCAGCACCAGCACCAGCAGCGGCGCGAACACGGTGCGCAGCGAGCCCAGGCCCAGGCGCTCCAGCCAACCGAGGAACATCTGGATGAGGTCAAACGCCTCCAGCCACGCCGCCACCGAGGCCACGGCGTTTTCCCAGAAGAAGTAACCCAGGCCGAACGACAGCACCACCATCAGGATCAGCGGGAGAAACGACAGTGCGATCACCCGCGGATGCATGCAATAGGCGATGGCGCGCCAGAAGGAATCGAACAGCAAGGACATGCCGGCAAGAATACATCCAATCCATGTCAGGCCACCCCGCGGGCGGCCCTCGCGCCGATCACTGCGACGCTAGGATCGAGCCCCATGAAACACATCGACATCGCGGGCATTGGCCTGGAAGTGGCTCACATTCCGGGGCCGGCGGAACGTGCCCCCCTGGTCTTCCTGCATGAAGGCCTGGGCAGCGTGGCCATGTGGCAGCAGCGCGGCCGGCACTGGCCCGCCGAGCTTTGCGCCGCCACAGGCCGCGCGGGCTGGCTGTACTCGCGCCGAGGCTATGGCCAGTCCGACCCCGTGGCCGACGTGCGCGGCCAACCCCGGTGGCAGGGGTCCTGGCACATCGGCCGCCACGAGCCCGACTACATGCACCACGAAGCCTGGCAGGTTCTGCCTGCGCTGCTGCAAGCCCTGGGCGTGCCCGAGCCCGTGCTCGTAGGCCATTCGGATGGCGCCACCATCGCCCTGCTGCACGCCAGCCGGCACCCGGTCGCGGCCTGCGTGGCCATGGCGCCCCACGTGTTTATCGAAGACATCGCGCTGAACGCCATCGCCCAAGCCAAGACCTTGTACGAAGGCGATCCCGACGGGCTTCGCCAGCGCCTCTCGCGCTACCACGCCGACGTGGACAACGCCTTCTGGCAGTGGAACGACGTCTGGCTCAGTCCGGCCTTCCGCCAGTTCGACATCCGCGCCGAATGCCAGGCCATCACCGCCCCCTTGCTGCTGGCGCAAGGCCTGGGCGATGAGTACGGCACCCTGGCCCAGCTGGACGAGATCGCGCTGGCGGCGCCGCATGCGCAACGCATCGAGCTGCCCGATTGCGGCCACAGCCCCCACCGCGATCAGCCTGAGGCCTTGACCCGCGCCGTGGCGGATTTTCTGGCCCGCTTGGGCTGATTTCCCCGCCTGGGGGATGCACGCCCGACGCGCAGTTGGGCACAATGGAACGTTGGCCGGACGCGGGCGCCGCCGGCCTGGCGCGCCATACCGCCATTTGCATCAAACGACCTCAAAACCCCAAGAAATTCACACGAAACGCGTACACACAAGGCCACAAAGCCCCGCCGAAGGTCCGGCAAACCTCTACACTTTGATACAAATAGACGCCACCCCTCCGCCACACATGAATACTTGGAACAACCCATGGCTGCTTGCCGTGCTCGCGCCCGCTCTGCTGGCCCTGGGGGCATTCCTGCACCGCGTCTGGGTCGACAAGCAGGCGCGGGAACGGCGGCGCATTCCCAAGCATTGGCCGCTGAGCACCCGCGCGCTGGCCAACAGTGAAGAAGCCCGCGTCTGGCACTGGCTGGCGCGCGCCTTCTACGACCACCACGTCATGATCAAGCTGCCGGTCACGCGCTTCACCTTGCCGCGCGACAAGGAGCAAGGCATGGACTGGTACAAGCTGCTCGGCGGCGTGTATTGCACCTTCACCGTCTGCCGCTCGGATGGGCGCGTGCTGGGTTGCCTGGACGTACCGGGCAGCGCTGGCTTGCCGCGCAGCACCCGCACGCTCAAACACTCCCTGCTGACCCAGTGCGGCCTGCCTTATTGGGTCGTGCGCTCCAACAGCCTGCCCACGGTTGCCGAAATCCGGGCCGAGTTCCTGGGCGAGTCCTCGCTCAACCACTCCATGCGCGAGCGCGAAATGGAAGAGCGCGCCATCATCGCCGCGCAGGCCAACCTGCGCACCGCGCTCACGCGCCAGCGAAGCAACCGCAACAGCGATTTCAGCCCGCTGTCGAACTGGCCCAACAGCACCACCGGCGACCCGCGCAGCGACTTCAACTCGCAGTGGCAGGAAAACTCCTTCCTCATGCCGCTGGACAGCCGCAAGGGCGATCTGCTCTAAGCCTGGCGCGCCGCCTGCTAGGCGCTCGCCGCACCGGGGGCCTTCTGCGTGAGCGCCAGCACCTCCGCCGCGGTGAGCCACCGCCACTGACCCGCCTTGAGCTCGGGCGACAGCACCAGAGCGCCGATGGATGACCGGTGCAGGCCTTCCACCCGGTTGCCGACGGCCGCCACCATGCGCTTGACCTGGTGGTATTTGCCCTCCGTCAAGGTCAGCCGCAGGTGAAGCTCGCTGACGGCTTCACACGCCTCGGCCTTCACCGGCTGGGGATCGTCGTCCAGCACCACCCCTGCCAGCAAGCGGCCGATCTGCCGCGCATCCAGTGGATGCTTGACCTGGGCCTCGTACACCTTGGGCACGTGGTGGCGCGGCGACGTCAGCCGGTGGATGAACTTGCCATCGTCGGACAGCAGCAGCAAGCCCGTGGTGTCCTGGTCCAGCCGACCGACCGCCTGCACGCCCGCGGCAGCCCCGCCCCCGCGCTGGCGCAAGGGCCCAGGCAACAGGGTGTAGACGCTGGGGTAGGTGCTGGGCTTCTGCGAACACTCGTAGCCCGCGGGCTTGTGCAGCAGCAGGTAGGCGCGTGCGTGGTAGTGCCAGACCTCACCCTGCACGCGAAACACCAGCCCCTCCTCCTCGAAGAGAGCTGAGGGATCGGTACACGGAGAGCTGTCTTCACCCACCGACACCAGCCCTTGCTGCACCAGGCCGCTGCAGATGCGGCGGGTGCCGAAGCCCTGGGAAAAAAGAATGTCCTGCAATTGCATCATGGTGCGGGAATTGTCGCCGCTCGCCCGACTCAGACCACGACACACCAGAATGGCAGGCCGCCCTCCGTGGGCACCCTCACTTTTGCCCATGAAGCAACGGATCAAGACCTGGCTCAGCACACAGGACGGACTGCGCCACCACCGCTGGCTGCGCTGGATGGGGCCGGTGTTGCACCAGCCCAGGTTGTGGCACTTCAGTCGCAAAGGCATCGCCATGGGCGTGGCCGTGGGCATCTTCTTCGGCCTGCTCGTCCCGATCGCGCAAATGCCCCTGTCGGCCGCCGCGGCCGTGCTCCTCAGGGCGAACCTGCCGATGGCGGTGGCCAGCACCTTCGTGACGAATCCGGTGACCTTCGGGCCGGTCTACTACGGCGCCTACCGCCTCGGCAAGGTGGTGTTGGGCGAACCTCGCGTGACGGAGAGCGAGGCGATGGCCGCGCTTGAGAGGGTGCGGGCTGAAGAGGAGAAGGCCGAGGGAGCGCGGCCAACCTGGTCGCAGCGCCTCGCCCGAGGTGTCGAGCACCTGAGGACAGCCGGCAAGCCGCTGGCCGTGGGTCTGGCCATCATTGCCACCTTGAGCGGGCTCACGGTCTACGTCCTCATCAGCGGGCTGTGGATTCTCAAGACACGCTGGGAACGCAAGCGACGGCTGCGCGAGCGCTCTTCGCCGGACGCCTGAAGGCCGCTCGCTTCGCAGGGCCGAAAAAAAGCCCGCCCGGCACGGCGCCGGGCGGGCTTTTCAATAGGTGGTGGAGCTGGGGGGATTCGAACCCCCGTCCGCAAGCCTTCTTCGAGCAGTTCTACATGTGTAGCCGTCTGTTTTGGGTCTCGCCGCCCGAGTCGCGCAGTGGCACGCTAAACGGGAAGCCAGCATCCTTGAATCTCACCCTGCGCCAAGGTGCCCGACGCAGAGCCAGCCAATGTGAATTACCTCGCAGCCGGGAGGTCTTGCGACCCCCTTGCCCAGCCCATCGGCCTGCTGTTGCGAGGCTCACCGGTGTTTAAGCGGCGAGTGCGAAACGTTCGTCGTTTGCAGTTGGTTTTTTTCTGCGGATTAACGAGGTGACAGAACCTCGACATGCCCTGCTGCGCGTCCGAACCCACGTCGAAACCAGTGCAGCCCCAGGAAGACAGAGTTTAAGGCAGTTCCAGCAATTTCAAGAGCTGCAGGGGCGAAGAAACCTCCGCGTCCGCACCCCAGCTGGCCACGTCGGCACCATAGCCGAGGTAACCGTACCGAGCAGCCACCGTCGGCATGCCCGCCGCCTTGCCCGCCCGGATGTCGCGCTCGTCATCGCCCACGTAGATGCACTGGCTCGGCAGCAGCTGCAACCGGCGCGCCGCCTCCAGCAAGGGCTCGGGATGCGGTTTGGCATGGGGCGTGGTATCGCCGCTGATCACGACAGAAGCGGTCTCGAAGAGCGCCATGGCCCGCGAAAGAGGATTCGTGAACCGCTGCGACTTGTTGGTGACCACGCCCCAACGAAGCCCACCGTCCACGAGGCGGGCCAGCAGATCGGCCACGCCGTCGAACGGCGCCGTGCGTTGGGTCATGCAGACTTCGTACGCACCAAAGAACTCTTCCTTCAACGCAGGGTAGTCCGCGTGCTCGGGCGTGATGCCGAACGCCACATGCAGCATGCCCCGTGCCCCGGAGCCCGCATGAGGCCGGTATTGCTCCAGCGGCAGCGAGGCCATGCCCCGGCTCACCCGCATGCCATCGGCAGACGACCCAAGATCCGATGCGCTGTCGATCAACGTGCCGTCCAGGTCGAACAGGACGGCGTGCACCCCTCGAAAAACAGTCATGGTTTGCGTGTGGCGAACAGGTAGTTGACGCTGGTGTCGGCGCTGAGCCAATAGCGTTGCGTCAAGGGGTTGTATTCCATGCCCCGGGTCTGATCGAGTTCCAGACCCACGGCCCGGCAATAGCTCGCCAGCTCGCTGGGGCGGATGAATTTCGCGTACTCGTGCGTTCCCTTGGGCAACAGCTGCAGCAGGTACTCCGCCCCGAGCACCGCGAACAGGAAGGCCTTGGCGTTGCGGTTGAGGGTCGAGAAAAACACCCAGCCTCCGGGTTTCACCAGGGTGGAGCAGGCGCGCACCACCGACGCGGGGTCGGGCACGTGCTCCAGCATCTCCATGCAGGTCACCACATCGAACTCGCCAGGTTGCTCCAGCGCCATGGCCTCCGCGCTGATCTCCTTGTAGCTGACGTTGGCGGTGCCCGCCTCCAGCGCGTGCAACTGCGCCACCCGCAGCGCCTTGACGGACAGGTCGATGCCCGTCACGTCGGCACCTTTGCGCGCCATGGAATCGGACAGGATGCCTCCGCCGCAGCCAATGTCCAGCACCCGTTTGCCCGCCAATCCCGCCAATCCATCGATCCACCCCAGGCGAAGCGGATTGATCTGATGCAGGGGACGGAACTCGCTGTCGGGATCCCACCAGCGATGGGCGAGATCGGAGAATTTGGCCAGCTCGGCCGGATCGGCATTGACGTTCGGATTCATGCGTTGATTATCGCCAGCACAATAAAAAAACCGCGCCGAAGCGCGGTTTTTGGACCGGAACTGAAGGGAATCAGTTCTTGCGGGTGCCGACCACTTCGACTTCCACGCGGCGGTTCTTGGCGCGGCCTTCGCGGGTGGCGTTGTCGGCCACCGGCTGGGTCAGGCCCTTGCCTTCGGTGTAGATGCGGTTGCTTTCGATGCCCTTGCTCACCAGATAGGCCTTGACGGCTTCAGCGCGGCGGTTGGACAGCTTCTGGTTGTAGCCAGCAGCGCCGGTGGAGTCGGTGTGACCCACAGCGATCACGACTTCCAGAGCAATGCCGGACACCTTGCCAGCCAGATCGTCCAGCTTGGCCTTGCCTTCGGGCTTGAGCACAGCCTTGTCGAAGTCGAAGAAGGCGTCAGCAGCGTAGGTCACCTTGGACGCCACGGGAGCCGGTGCGGGTGCGGGAGCCGGTGCGGGTGCAGGGGCTGCGGCAGGAGCCGGAGCGGGAGCCGGTGCGGGAGCCGGAGCAGCGGCAGGAACGATCGCGCCGTCGCAACCTTGTGCGGCGGTGGCGGGCGTCCAGTTGGCATCGCGCCAGCAGAGTTCATTGGTGCCGTTTTTCCAAACCAGTTCGCTGGTGCCATTGCGCCAGTTGTCGATGGTTTGGGCGCCGGCGGCCGTTGCCATGGCGGCGGTTGCCAACAGCATTGCCACTTTGTTAAGTTTTTTCATGGTTTTCCTCTATATAAGCCGCAGACAGACTGCGTGACAAGAACGACGCTTCAAGTGACCACCACTAAAAACGCTGGAATTTATTGTGCCACAAGCACGGAATGCCCGGCCCGCCGGCCAATGCGGCGTTGTCGCCGGATACAGCAGGTCACGTCATTCGTTGTGGATGTACAACAAACGACCCAAGAAGTTGTAGGAGAACGCGCCGTCTAAAATCACAGGTTGCCCTCCGGTCCATCTACGCACCTATTCCCTCGCTCATGACACAGTTCGCCAAAGAGACCCTGCCCATCAGTCTTGAAGAGGAAATGAGGCGCAGCTACCTCGATTACGCCATGAGCGTGATCGTGGGGCGTGCCCTGCCCGACGCGCGGGATGGTCTCAAACCGGTGCACCGGCGCGTGCTTTTCGCGATGCACGAGCTCAACAACGACTGGAACCGCCCTTACAAGAAATCGGCCCGTATCGTGGGCGACGTGATCGGTAAGTACCACCCGCACGGCGACAGCGCGGTGTACGACACCATCGTGCGCATGGCGCAGGACTTCTCGCTGCGGCACATGCTCGTGGACGGCCAGGGCAACTTCGGCTCCGTCGACGGCGACAACGCGGCTGCCATGCGCTACACGGAAATCCGCCTGTCGAAAATCGCCCATGAAATGCTGGCGGACATCGACAAGGAGACCGTCAACTTCGGTCCCAACTACGACGGTTCGGAAAAAGAGCCGCTGGTGCTCCCGTCGCGCCTGCCCAACCTGCTCGTCAACGGCTCGGCCGGCATCGCGGTCGGCATGGCCACCAACATCCCGCCGCACAACCTCAACGAGGTGGTGGACGCCTGCCTGCACCTGCTCAAGAGCCCCGAGGCCTCCATCGACGAATTGATGGAGATCATTCCCGCGCCCGATTTCCCCACGGCCGGCATCATTTACGGCATCAACGGGGTCAAGGACGGCTATCGCACGGGCCGGGGCCGCGTGGTGATGCGCGCCAAGTGCCATTTCGAGGACATCGACCGTGGTCAGCGCCAGGCCATCATCGTGGACGAGCTGCCCTACCAGGTCAACAAGAAGACGCTGCAGGAGCGCATTGCCGAACTGGTGCACGAAAAGAAGATCGAGGGGATCAGCCACATCCAGGACGAGTCGGACAAATCGGGCATGCGCCTGGTGATCGAACTCAAGCGCGGCGAAGTGCCGGAAGTGGTGCTCAACAACCTGTACAAGCAGACGCAACTGCAGGACACCTTCGGCATCAACATGGTGGCCCTGGTCGATGGCCAGCCACGCCTGTGCAACCTGAAGGACCTGGTCCAGGTCTTCCTGGAGCACCGCCGCGAGGTCGTGACCCGCCGCACGGTGTTCAACCTGCGCAAGGCGCGCGAGCGCGGCCATGTGCTCGAAGGCCTCGCCGTGGCCCTGGCCAACATCGACGAGTTCATCCGCATCATCCGCGAGTCGCCCACGCCGCCCGTGGCCAAGGCCGAACTCATGGCGCGCCCCTGGGACAGCCAGCTGGTGCGCGAGATGCTCACCCGCACGCGCGCCGATGGCGGCGTGATCAACGCCGACGACTACCGGCCCGACGGCCTGGAACGTGAGTTCGGCATGGGTGGAGACGGCCTGTACCGGCTGTCCGAGACCCAGACCCAGGAAATCCTGCAGATGCGCCTGCAGCGCCTGACCGGCCTGGAGCAGGACAAGATCGTGGCCGAGTACAAGGAGGTCATGGGCGAGATCGACGACCTGCTGGACATCCTGGCCAAGCCCGAGCGGGTCTCGACCATCATCGGCGAAGAGCTGATCATCGTGAAGCAGGAGTTCGGCCAGACCAAGCTGGGGGCGCGCCGCAGCGAGATCGAGCACAACGCGCAAGACCTCGCCACCGAAGACCTGATCACGCCAACCGACATGGTGGTCACGCTCAGCCACAGCGGCTACATCAAGAGCCAGCCGCTGTCGGAATACCGCTCGCAAAAGCGCGGCGGCCGCGGCAAGCAGGCCACCGCCACCAAGGAAGACGACTGGATCGACCAGCTCTTCATCGCCAACACGCACGACTACATCCTGTGCTTCTCCAACCGTGGCCGGCTGTACTGGCTCAAGGTGTGGGAAGTGCCGGCCGGTTCGCGCGGTTCGCGCGGCCGCCCGATCGTCAACATGTTCCCGCTGCAGGAAGGCGAGAAGATCAACGTGGTGCTGCCGCTGACCGGCGAGATGCGCAGCTTCCCGTCCGACCGCTATGTGTTCATGGCCACCTCCATGGGCACGGTCAAGAAGACGGCGCTCGATGAGTTCAGCAACCCGCGCAAGGCCGGCATCATCGCCGTGGACCTCGACGAGGGCGACTTCCTCATCGGCGCGGCCCTGACCGACGGGCAGCACGACGTGATGCTGTTCAGCGACGGCGGCAAGGCCGTGCGTTTCGACGAGAACGACGTGCGCCCGATGGGCCGCAACGCGCGCGGCGTGCGCGGCATGCTGATCGAAGACACGCAGAGCGTGATCGCCATGCTGGTGGCCGAGGACGAAGAGCAGAGCGTGCTGACTGCCACCATCAACGGCTATGGCAAGCGCACGCCGATCGCCGAGTACACCCGCCATGGCCGTGGCACCAAAGGCATGATCGCGATTCAACAGAGCGAGCGCAACGGCAAGGTCGTGGCGGCCACGCTGGTGCACAACGACGACGAGATCATGCTCATCACCGACAAGGGCGTGCTGGTGCGCACCCGCGTGTCCGAGATCCGCGAAATGGGTCGCGCCACGCAAGGGGTGACGCTGATTGCGCTGGACGAGGGCTCCGAACTCTCGGGCCTGCAGCGCATCGTGGAGAACGACGCCAACGTGCCGGAGCTGGGCGACGACACGAACGGAGCGGGCGCAGCCGACGACGCGGGCACCGAGCCGTGATGGCGCGGCCCTACAACTTCTCCGCCGGCCCGGCGGCCATGCCCGCCGAGGTGCTGCAGCAGGCCGCGGCCGAAATGCTCGACTGGCACGGCAGCGGCATGAGCGTGATGGAAATGAGCCACCGCGGGCAGGAGTTCGGCGCCATCCTCAAGGCCGCCGAAGCCGACCTGCGCGAGCTGCTCGCCGTGCCGGAGCACTTCCGCATCCTCTTCATGCAGGGCGGTGGTCTGGCCGAAAACGCCATCGTGCCGCTGAACCTGTCGCGCGGGCAAACGGTGAACTTCGTGGTCACCGGCAGCTGGAGCCAGAAGTCGCTGAAGGAAGCGCGCCGCTACTGCGACGCGCGCGTGGCCGCCAGCAACGAAGCCGACCACCACACCACCCTGCCCGCGCCGGCGACCTGGCAACTCGACCGCAGCGCGCGCTACGTGCACCTGTGCAGCAACGAGACCATCAACGGCGTGGAAGTGCACGAGTTGCCCGACCTGAAGGCACTCGGATCCGATGTGCCGCTGGCCATCGATTTCTCTTCCCACGTGGCCTCGCGGCCGGTGG
This sequence comes from Hydrogenophaga sp. FW305-3-2-15-A-LB1, assembly GCF_058787875.1. Taxonomy (NCBI): domain Bacteria; kingdom Pseudomonadati; phylum Pseudomonadota; class Betaproteobacteria; order Burkholderiales; family Comamonadaceae; genus Hydrogenophaga; species Hydrogenophaga sp. FW305-3-2-15-A-LB1. Next base: position 32,838 of record NZ_JBYTAE010000027.1, read on the forward strand.
ACTGGTCGCGCGTGGGCCTGGCCTTCGGCGGCGCCCAGAAGAACCTGGGACCGGCCGGCCTCACGCTCGTGGTGGTCCGCGAAGACCTGCTGGGCCACGCCCTGAAAACCTGCCCCAGCGCGTTCGACTACAAGACCGTGGCCGACAACCACTCCATGTACAACACGCCGCCGACCTTCGCCATCTACATGGCCGGCCTCACCTTCCAATGGCTCAAGCGCCAGACCGAAGGCAACCTGAGCGGCGTGGCGGCCATGGAGGCGCGCAACATCGCCAAGGCCGAGTTGCTGTACGGCTTCATCGATCAGTCGACCTTCTACAGCAACAAGGTCGCCAAGGACTGCCGTTCCCGCATGAACGTGCCCTTCTTCCTGCGCGACGAGTCGCGCAACGAGGCCTTCCTCGCAGGCGCCAAGGCGGCCGGTCTGCTGCAGCTCAAGGGCCACAAATCCGTGGGCGGCATGCGCGCCAGCATCTACAACGCCATGCCGATCGAGGGCGTGCGCGCCCTGGTGGCCTACATGCGCCAATTCGAACAAACACAGGCCTGAACCGATGACCCTTCCCTCACAGTCCGAAGCCCTGGGCACCCTGCGCGTGCAGATCGACGCGCTGGACCAGCAGCTGCTGGCCCTGCTCAACCAACGCGCTCGCGTGGCCGAACAGGTCGGCGACATCAAGCGCGCGGAGGGCTCGCCCTTTTTCCGGCCGGACCGCGTCGCGCAAGTCATCGAGAAGATCCAGGGCGCCAACCAGGGGCCGTTGCTGAACCAGCACGTGGCCTCGATCTGGCGCGAGATCATGTCCGCCTGCCTGGCGCTGGAGGCGCCGCAGCGCGTGGCCGTGCTCGGTCCGCAAGGCACCTTCTGCGAACAGGCGGCGATCGAATTCTTCGGCGGCGCGGCCAACCTGATCTACTGCGCCAACTTCGACGAGGTGTTCCACGCCACCGCGGCCGGCACGGCGCAGTTCGGCGTCGTGGGCATGGAGAACTCCACCGAAGGGGTGGTGGCGCGTTCGCTGGACCTGTTCCTGCGCTCGCCCGTGCACGTGGTGGGCGAAGTCAGCCTGCTGATCCGCCACAACCTGCTGCGCCAGGTCAATCACCTGGATGGCATCGAAGTCGTCATGGCCCACCCGCAGGCCCTGGCCCAGTGCCAGAACTGGCTCACGCAACACCTGCCGAACGCCGAACGCCGCGCGGTCTCCAGCAACGCCGAAGGCGCGCGGCTGGCGGCCGAGAACCCGGCCTGGGCCGGCTTGGCCAGCGAACGCGCCGCCGCCCAGTTCGGGCTGCACATCGTGGCGCACGCCATTCAGGACGAGGCCTACAACCGCACGCGCTTTGCCGTGATCTCGCTGCCGCAGACCCTGGCCATGCCGCCCGCCTCGGGACGCGATTGCACCAGCCTGGTGGTGTCGGTACCCAACCGCCCCGGTGCCGTGCACGACCTGCTGGTGCCGCTGAAGAACAACGGCGTGTCCATGACGCGCTTCGAGTCGCGCCCGGCCAAGTCGGGCCAGTGGGAGTACTACTTCTACATCGACATCGCGGGCCACCCGTCGCAGCCGCACGTGGCCGCCGCGCTGGAGGAACTCAAAGGTCTCTGCGCCTTCTACAAGGTGCTGGGCGCATACCCGGTGAGCGAATGATGTTTGAACAACTGGGACTGATCGGCTGCGGCATGATGGGCGGCTCCTTCGCGCTGGCGCTCAAGCGCGCCGGGCTGGTCAAGCGCGTCGTGGGCTACAGCAAGTCGCCCTCCACCACCGAGCGCGCGCGCCAGCTGGGCGTGATCGACGTCGAGGCCCCGTCGGCGCTGCTGGCGGTCTCGGGCGCCGATCTCGTGCTGCTCGCGGTGCCGGTCTCGGCCACCGAAGCCACCTTCAAGGCCATCCGCCACCTGGTGCGCGGCAACGTGCTGATCATGGACGTGGGCTCGACCAAGCGCGAGGTGATCGACGCCGCACGCCGTGTGCTGAAGGACCAGGTCGGTGTCTTCGTTCCCGCGCACCCGATCGCTGGCAAGGAAGTCGCCGGCGTCGAGCACGCCGACGCGGACCTGTACCACGGCCGCCAGGTCATCCTCACCCCGATCGAACGCACGCTGACCGCCCAGCTCGAGAAGGCCAGCCAGCTCTGGACCGCGCTCGGTTGCCACGTCAAGCAGATGTCGCCGGAAGCGCACGATGCGGCCTATGCCGCCGTCAGCCACCTCCCGCACATGGTGGCGTTCGCCCTGATGAACGCCATCCAGGGCCAGTCCGATGGGCCGGATTTCCTCTCGCTGGCCGGCCCGGGCTTTCGCGACTTCAGCCGCATCGCGGCCAGCGACCCGGCGATGTGGCGCGACGTGCTCATGTCCAACCGCGAAGAGCTGCTGGCGCAGTCGCGCCATTTCCAGCGCGCGCTCCACGCCCTGGAGACCGCCATCAATGCCGGCAACCCCGACGCCCTCGAAGCCTTGATCGAACAGGCCAGCAGCGCGCGCGCGCGCTGGCGCATGACCGCCGTCAAGCCCCGCAGCTGAGCGGCGCCCCGGGCGACGCTTCCTCACCTTCGCGCATGTTTGCCATTTCCCACCTCGACATCCCGCCGCTGGCGAGCGCCGGCGGCACTGTGCGCCTGCCCGGCTCCAAGAGCATTTCCAACCGCGTGCTGCTGCTCGCCGCGCTCAGCGTGGGCCACACCGACATCGCCGACCTGCTCGACTCCGACGACACGCAGGTGATGCTCAAGGCCTTGGCCGAACTGGGCTGCCGCATCGAACCGCAACCCGACGGCGCCCTGCGCGTGCATGGCCTGGGCGGCGCCCTGCCGGTGCCCCAGGCCAAATTGTTCCTGGGCAACGCCGGCACCGCGATGCGGCCCCTCACCGCCTCGCTGGCCCTGCTGGCCACCCGCCATGGCGGCACCTTCGAACTCAGCGGCGTCCCGCGCATGCACGAGCGCCCCATCGGCGACCTGGTCGATGCGCTGCGCCAGCTCGGCTGCCCCGTGGCCTGCCTCGCCAACGAAGGCTATCCCCCATTGAAACTCGGCGATGGTCAGACCCACGCCCTGCGGCTGGACCAGCCCATCCGCGTGCGTGGCGACGTGTCCAGCCAATTCCTCACCGCCCTGCTGCTCGCCCTGCCCCTGGTGGCGCAGGAGCGCGACATCGTCATCGACGTGGTGGGTGAACTCATCTCGCGGCCTTACATCGAGATCACGCTCAACCTGCTGGAGCGCTTCGGCGTGGCCGTGCGGCGCGACGGCTGGCAGCGCTTCACCATCCCCGCCGGCAGCCGCTACCAGTCGCCCGGCCGCATCGCGGTTGAAGGCGATGCCTCGTCCGCCAGCTATTTCATCGCCCTGGGCGCCCTCGCGCCCGCCACGCCGGGCACCGACGGCATCACCATCGAAGGCGTCGGCCTGTCGTCCATCCAGGGCGACATCCGCTTCGTCGAAGCCGCCCGCCTCATGGGCGCCAAGGTCTCGGGCGAAGCCAACCGCCTGCACATCCAGCGCGGGGCCTGGCCGCTCAAGGCCGTCGACCTGGACTGCAACCACATCCCCGATGCCGCCATGACGCTGGCGGCCATGGCCCTGTACGCCGACGGCACCACCACGCTGCGCAACATCGCCAGCTGGCGCGTCAAGGAAACCGATCGCATCGCCGCCATGGCCAAGGAATGCCGCAAGCTCGGCGCGACGGTGGAGGAAGGCGAGGATTTCATCCGCATCACGCCGCCCGCCCGCCCGCAAGACTGGCGTGCGGCGTCGATCCACACCTACGACGACCACCGCGTCGCCATGTGTTTTTCGCTCGCCGCGTTCAACCCGGCGAAGCTGCCGGTGCGCATCGAAGACCCCAAGTGCGTCGCCAAGACCTTCCCGGACTACTTCGAGACCCTGTTCCAGGTCTGCACCACGCCCAGGGAGCACATCCCCGTGATCTGCGTGGATGGCCCCACCGCCTCCGGCAAAGGCACCCTCTCGGCCGAGGTGGCCGAACAGCTCGGGTACCACCTGCTGGATTCGGGGGTGTTGTACCGCCTGGTCGGGCTGGCGGCTGAAAGAGCCGGCCTGTCCACCGCCGAACCCGACCTGAAGGACCCCGGGCACGCGCGCCGCCTGGGCGAGCTCGCCGCCGGCCTGCAGGTGCGCTTCGAAGGCCTGCGCACCCTGTTCGAGGGCCAGGACGTGACCGACGACCTGCGCAGCGAAACCGCCGGCATGGCGGCTTCCCGGGTCTCGTCCGTGCCCGCCGTGCGGGAGGCCCTGCTGGGCCTGCAGCACGCCTTTCGCCAGCTGCCCGGCCTGGTGGCCGACGGCCGCGACATGGGCACGGTGATCTTCCCGGACGCCCCGCTGAAGGTGTTCCTCACCGCCAGCGCCGAGCAGCGCGCCGCACGGCGCCATAAGCAGTTGATTTCAAAGGGAATTGCTGCTAACATCGACAGTCTTTTGGCAGACCTGAAAGCGCGTGACCTGAGGGACACCTCCCGCACACACGCCCCTCTCAAGCCCGCCGAAGACGCCTTGGAACTGGACAACTCCGGCATGGACATTGAGCAATCGGTGCAGCAGGTGTTGAACTGGTGGCAAGGCAAAACGGCGTTCTCGGGCAACTGAGCGCGCTTCTTGATGGCCCTGACGGCACAGCCGGGCGTTCCCTGCCCGCAGGCCCGAAGGTTCTTTTCACTTAACCCCGCGGTGTCACGCACCGCAACGTCAACGCCGCCCACACGTCGCATCCGTTCCAGCCGCATTCCCCGTGGTTGTTGCACCGACGCTGAGTGGTTTAGGAAATTCAATGTCTGAATCTTTTGCCGCCCTGTTTGAAGAGTCCCTGAAACGCGCTGAAATGCGCTCGGGCGAAGTCATCACCGCCGAGGTCGTGCGCATCGAGCACAACCACGTGGTGGTCAACGCTGGCCTGAAGTCGGAAGCCTACGTGCCTCTGGCCGAATTCAAGAACGACCAGGGCGAACTCGAAGTGCAGGTCGGTGACTTCGTCTCCGTCGCCATCGACTCCGTGGAAAACGGCTTCGGCGACACCCTGCTCTCGCGCGACAAGGCCAAGCGCCTGGCTTCCTGGATGTCGCTGGAAAAAGCGCTCGAATCCGGCGAATTCGTCACCGGCACGACCTCCAGCAAGGTCAAGGGCGGCCTCAAGGTCATGGTCAACGGCATCAGCGCCTTCCTGCCGGGCTCGCTGGTCGACAGCCGTCCGACCAAGGACCTGACCCCGTACGAAAACAAGACCCTGGAATTCAAGGTCATCAAGCTCGACCGCAAGCGCAACAACGTGGTGCTGAGCCGCCGCGCCGTGGTGGAAGCCTCCATGGGCGAAGAGCGCGCCAAGCTGATGGACACCCTGAAGGAAGGCGCCATCGTGCACGGCGTGGTCAAGAACATCACCGAATACGGTGCGTTCGTGGACCTCGGCGGCATCGACGGCCTGCTGCACATCACCGACATGGCATGGCGCCGCGTGCGCCACCCGAGCGAAGTGGTCACGGCCGGTCAGGAAATCACCGCCAAGATCCTCAAGTTCGACACCGAGAAGCACCGCGTCTCGCTGGGCCTCAAGCAGATGGGCGACGACCCGTGGATGGGCGTTTCGCGCCGCTACCCGCAAGGCACCCGCATGTTCGGCAAGATCACCAACATCGCCGACTACGGCGCGTTCGTGGAACTCGAGCCTGGCATCGAAGGCCTGGTGCACGTCTCCGAAATGGATTGGACCAACAAGAACGTGGCCCCGTCCAAGCTGGTGTCGCTGGGCGACGAAGTCGAAGTCATGGTGCTCGACATCGACGAAGACAAGCGCCGCATCTCGCTGGGCATGAAGCAGTGCCGCGCCAACCCCTGGCACGAATTCGCCGAGCAGACCAAGCGCGGTGACCGCGTCAAGGGCCCGATCAAGTCGATCACCGACTTCGGCGTGTTCGTCGGCCTGGCCGCCGGCATCGACGGCCTGGTGCACCTGTCCGACCTGTCCTGGAACGAGCCCGGCGAAGCCGCCGTGCGCAACTACAAGAAGGGCCAGGAAGTCGAAGCGATCGTGCTGGCCATCGACGTGGAGCGCGAGCGCATCTCCCTGGGCATCAAGCAGCTCGACGGCGACCCATTCACCACCTTCGTGTCGGTGAACGACAAGGGCTCCATCGTGACCGGCAAGGTCAAGACCGTGGATGCCAAGGGTGCCGAGATCGATCTGGGCGAAGACGTGCTGGGTTACCTGCGCGCCAGCGAAATCAGCCGTGACCGCGTGGAAGATGCGCGCAACGTGCTCAAGGAAGGCGACGAAGTCAACGCCGTGGTGGTGAACGTGGATCGCAAGACCCGCAACATCCAGCTGTCGATCAAGGCCAAGGACGCCGCCGACCAGCAGGAAGCCATGGCCAACCTGAGCCAGCAGTCTTCCCGCGAAAACGCCGGCACGACCAGCCTGGGCGCCCTGCTGCGCGCCAAGCTGGACAACAACCAGAACTGAAGCGAAACCGGTTCGGCGCCGGGTGAGCCACCCGCCCGCAAGGGCGGCCACTTGCCCGGCGCTGTCCCCTCAACGCCCCCACTCCATTCGACATGACCCGAAGCGACCTCGTTGAAGCTCTGGCCAGCCGTTTCGGCCAGCTCACCCACCGCGATGCCGAGTTCGCCGTCAAGGCGATCCTGGACGCCATGGGCGAAGCCTTGGTGAAGGGCCATCGCATCGAGATCCGGGGTTTTGGCAGCTTCTCCGTCAACCGGCGTTCACCTCGCATCGGGCGCAACCCGCGCTCCGGTGAGAGCGTGATGATTCCCGAGAAACGGGTGCCGCACTTCAAGCCGGGCAAGGCCCTGCGCGAAGAGGTGGACAAGAAGACCGCCGAGATTCTGGGCCGCGAAACCCAGAAGCGGGCCTGAGACAGGGCTGCTCGCTACAATCGCCCCACCACAAAGGGGACGACGTGAAATACCTGATGTGGCTGCTCAATGCAGCCATTTTTTTTGTGCTGTTCGCCTTCGCACTCAACAACCAGGACAGCGTGACGCTGCACCTGTTCTTCGGTGCGAGCTGGCAAGCCCCCCTGGTGCTGGTGATCCTGGTGGCGCTGGTGATCGGGGTGTTCCTCGGCGTGGCCGTGATGCTGCCGCTGTGGCTGCGCGCCCGGCGCACCCGCCGCCAGCACGCGTCGGCCTCGGCGCTGCACAGCACCGCCTTTGACGGCGACACCACCCTGCTCCCTCCCGACCCGATCGACCGCCGGCATGGACTTTGATTTCACCTGGCTGCTCTGGGGCCTGCCGCTGGCGTTCGCGCTGGGCTGGGCCGCGTCGCGCTTCGACCTGCGCCAGTGGCGCATGGAAGGCCGCCAGGCGCCCAAGGCCTACTTTCGCGGCCTCAACCACCTGCTCAACGAACAGCAGGACCAGGCCATCGACGCCTTCATCGAAGCGGTGCAGGGCGACCCCGACACCGCCGAACTGCACTTCGCCCTGGGCAACCTCTTCCGCCGCCGCGGCGACTACGACCGCGCCGTGCGCGTGCATGAGCACCTGCTCTCGCGCGCCGACATCGACCGCAAGGACCGCGACCGCGCCCAGCACGCGCTGGCGCTCGACTTCCTCAAGGCCGGCCTGCTGGACCGCGCCGAAGCGGCCCTGCACAAGCTCGAAGGCTCGGCCTTCGAAGGCGAGGCCTTGCTGGCGCTGCTGGGCATCTACGAACGCTCGCGCGACTGGCCCCAGGCCAAGCGGATCGCCCAGCGCCTCGAAGACGCCGAACAAGGCAGTTTCGCCACGCGGCTGGCGCACTACCTGTGCGAAGAGGCCGACCTCGCCCAGCGCGGGGGCGACGGCGCCAAGGCCCAGCAACTGCTGAACGAGGCCGTGCAACGCGCCCCGCAGCTGGCGCGCGGCTGGATGGCGCTGTCGGCCCTGAAGGCGCACACCGGCGACGCCTCGGGCGCGTTCGACGCCCTGGTGCGCATGAACCAGCACGCACCACAAAGCCTGCCGCTGGCGGCCCGTGCCCTGGCCGATCTGGCCCGGCAAACCGGCCGCGAGGCCGAGGCCATGAAGTTGCTGCAGGCCAGCCACGAGCGCGCACCGGCGATCGACGTCACGGAAGCCCTGGCCAGCCTGAGCAGCGGCACCGAGGCGGTGCGCGGCCACTACCTCAGCCACCTGGAGCGCGAACCCTCGCTGGTCATCACCACCCAGTGGATGGCGGGCGAGACGCTCTCCAGCCCCACCGCGAAGGCCAGCGTGCAGAAGGCGCTGGAACACGCCAGCGCGCCGCTGCGCCGTTACCGCTGCGCGGCCTGCGGCTTCGAGGCGCGCCAGCATTTCTGGCAGTGCCCGGGCTGCCAGGCCTGGGATAGCTACCCGGCCCGCCGAGTCGAAGAGTTGTAGACGGCGCTCCCCCGCGCCGCGCCTGCGGCGCGTCACCCCCCAGGGGGCGACACCTGGGGCCGGCAAAGCCGGACCCGCGGTGTCCCTGGATCGCGGGCTGGCGCTCGTTACGCCTTCCCGTACCCACCGCCACCGGGCGTGTGGATCTCGAAGACATCGCCCGCCTGCATCTCGGCCTGCCCGATGTGGGCCAGGTCCTCGGTGCGGCCATCAGCCCGGACCACGCGGTTGATGCCGAGTTGTCCGGGCTCGCCGCCGTCCATGCCGAAGGCCGGGTGCACGCGGCCGTTGGAGAGGATGCTCGCCGTCATGGGCTCCAGGAAACGCACGCGCCGCACGCCCCCGTCGCCGCCGTGCCAGCGCCCGGCCCCACCTGAGCCGGCCCGGATCTCGTAACTCTCCAGCCGCACCGGGAAACGGAACTCCAGCACCTCGGGGTCGGTCAGGCGCGAGTTGGTCATGTGGGTCTGCACCACGCTCGTGCCATCAAAGCCGTCGCCCGCGCCGCTGCCACCCGAAATCGTCTCGTAGTACTGGTGCGCCGCGTTGCCGAAGGTGAAGTTGTTCATCGTGCACTGGCTGGCCGCCATCACGCCCAGCGCGCCGTACAGCGCGTTGGTGATGCAACTGGAGGTCTCCACATTGCCCGCCACCACCGAGGCCGGCGGGTTGGGGTTGAGCATGGAGCCGGGCGGGATGACGACCTTGAGCGGCTTGAGGCAGCCCGCGTTGAGCGGGATGTCGTCGTCCACCAGCGAGCGGAACACGTACAGCACCGCCGCCATGCACACCGCCGTGGGCGCGTTGAAGTTGTTGAGCTGCTGCGGCGAGGTGCCGGTGAAGTCGATCTCGGCGCTGCGCTCGGCCGCGTTCACCCGCACGCTCACCTGGATCTGCGCGCCGTTGTCCAGCGGCAGGGTGTACTGGCCGTCCTTCAGGCGCGTGATCACACGGCGCACCGACTCCTCCGCGTTGTCCTGCACATGGCGCATGTAGGCCTGCACCACGTCCAGGCCGAACTGCTCGACCATCTTGCGCAGCTCCTGCACGCCTTTTTCGTTGGCGGCGATCTGCGCCTTGAGGTCGGCCATGTTCTGCTGCGGGTTGCGCGAAGGGTATTCACCACTCTGCAGCAGGGCCACCATCTCGGCCTCGCGCAGCACCCCCCGGTCCACCAGCTTCACGTTGTTGATCTGCACGCCCTCTTCCTCGATGCGCGTGGAGAACGGCGGCATGGAGCCCGGCGTGGTGCCACCGATGTCGGCGTGGTGGCCGCGCGACCCCACGTAGAACGTGGGCTGGCTGCCGAGGTAGACCGGTGTGATCACCGTCACGTCGGGCAGGTGCGTGCCACCGTGGTAAGGGTCGTTGAGCACGTACACGTCGCCCGGCTGCATCTTGCCGGTGTTCTCGCGGATCACCGTCTTGATGCTCTCGCCCATGGAACCCAGGTGCACCGGCATGTGCGGCGCGTTGGCGATGAGGTTGCCCTGCGCGTCGAACAGCGCGCACGAGAAATCCAGCCGCTCCTTGATGTTCACCGAGTACGCGGTGTTCTGCAGCTGCAGCCCCATCTGCTCGGCGATGTTCATGAACAGGTTGTTGAACACCTCCAGCAGCACCGGGTCCACCGTGGTGCCCACGGCGTAGCTCACCGTGCGTGGCACACGGCGGTCCAGCACCAGGTGGTCCAGCGCCGTGAGCACCGCCTCCCAGCCCGGTTCGACCACCGTGGTCGCGTTCTTCTCCGCGATGATCGCAGGCCCGGGAATCACGTCGCCCGGGCGCAGGTCCTCCCGCACCACCAGCGCGGTGTCCAGCCACTGGCCCCCCGAGTACATGCGCACCGTCTCGCGCCGCGGCACTTCGCGCGGTTCGTGCGTTTCCACGCGCGGCTCGTGCGGCGCGTCGCCCGCGACCACGGCCTCCACCGACACCGCCTCCACCACGAGGCGCTTGCCCTGCATGAGAAAGGCAAAACGCTGCCGGTAGGCGGCTTCGAAACCCGCCTCGATCTCGGCCATGTCGCCGTAGGGAACGACCAGGGCCGAGTCGCTGCCCTCGTAGCGCACATGCACGCGGCGGTGCACGGTGGATTCGCCCGCGTTCACCTGCTGGCGCTGCAGCTCGGCGCGAGCGGCCGCCGCCAGGGCCTCGAGCGTGTCCGCGATCGTGGGCAGCGACGCCGCCGCCAGCGGCAGCTCCACCGCCTGCTCGCGGATCACGTTCTGGTCGGCCAGCCCCATGCCGTACGCGCTGAGCACACCCGCCAGCGGGTGCACGAAGACGCGCGTCATGCCCAGCGCATCCGCCACCAGGCAAGCGTGCTGCCCGCCCGCGCCACCGAAGCACTGCAGGGTGTAGCGCGTCACGTCGTAGCCGCGCGCCACCGAAATCTTCTTGATCGCGTTGGCCATCTGCTGCACCGCGATGTGGATGAAGCCCTCGGCCACCTCCTCGGCGGGCCGCCCGGTCCGCGCCGCCAGCTCGGCGAACTTCGTTTGCACCGCGTCCAGGCTCAAGGCCTCGTCGGCGCGGGGGCCGAACACCTTGGGAAAGTGCGCCGGCTGGATCTTGCCCGTCATCACGTTGGCGTCCGTCACCGCCAGCGGGCCGCCGCGCCGGTAGCTCGCCGGGCCGGGGTTGGCGCCCGCGCTCTGCGGGCCGACGCGAAAGCGCGAACCGTCGAACGCCAGGATGGAGCCCCCCCCCGCCGCCACCGTGTGGATGCTCATCATGGGCGCGCGCATGCGCACGCCCGCCACCTGGGTCTCGAACTCGCGCTCGAACTCGCCCGCGTAGTGCGACACGTCGGTGGACGTGCCGCCCATGTCGAAGCCGATCACCTTGCCGTGGCCCGCCAGGCCCGCCGTGCGCGCCATGCCCACGATGCCACCGGCCGGGCCCGAAAGGATGGCGTCCTTGCCCTGGAAGGCGTGGGCATCCGTCAGGCCACCCGAGGACTGCATGAAGAACAGCTTCACGCCCGGCATCTCGGCGGCCACCTGCTCCACGTAGCGGCGCAGGATGGGCGAGAGGTAGGCATCGACCACCGTGGTGTCGCCCCGGCTCACGAACTTCATCATCGGGCTGGTGCCGTGCGAGCTGCTCACCTGCGTGAAGCCCGCCTCGCGCGCCAGCCGCTCGGCCGCCGCCTCGTGCGCGGTGAAGCGGTAGCCGTGCATGAACACGATGGCCACGCTGCGCAGGCCGCGCGCGAAGGCCGCCTGCAGGTCGGCGCGCAACGCCGCCTCGTCCAGCGGCTGCAGCACCTCGCCGTGCGCGGCCATGCGCTCCTGCGCCTCGATCACCTCGGTGTACAGCAGCTCGGGCAGCACGATGCGGCGGTCGAACAGGCGCGGCCGGTTCTGGTACGCGATGCGCAGCGCATCGCGGAAACCGCGTGTGGTCACCAGCAGCGTGGGCTCGCCCTTGCGTTCCAGCAGCGCGTTCGTCGCCACCGTGGTGCCCATCTTCACGCACTCGACCTGCTCGGGCGTCACCGGCTCGCCGGCTTTCAGCCCCAGCAGGTGGCGGATGCCGGCCACCGCCGCGTCGCGGTACTGCTCGGGGTTTTCCGAGAGCAGCTTGTGCGTGACCAGGGTGCCATCCGGCCGCTTGGCCACGATGTCGGTGAAGGTGCCGCCCCGGTCGATCCAGAACTGCCAGCGAAGTGCGTGCGTCGGTGTCATAGGGAATGTCAGAGCGAAGCGGCCGAACGTGCGGCCTGGTCATAGATGCCGGAGAGCACGCGCAGCAGGCGCGCGAGCTGGCCGATGTCGTGGTTGAGCGCGTCATCCGCCTTGAGCGCATCGATCAGGCAGGTTTCGCGGATCTCGCGGTAGCGCGTCACGTAGCCCTTGCCCGCCTCGGTGGGCGCGTAGGTCACGTCCTTGCCGTTCTTGCTCGACTCCACCATGCCCAGGCTCTGCAGCTTCTTGAGCGAGTAGTTGACGAGGTGCGTGTCCTCCACGTTCATGATGAAGGCGATGTCGGCCAGGCGCTTGTCGCGCGCGCGGTGCGAAACGTGGTGCAGCACCAGCACGTCCAGCGCGGTGAGGTCCTTCAGGCCGGCGGCGCTCATGCAGTGCACCACCCAGCGGTGGAAGGCATTGCCGGCCACGATCAGACCGAACTCGAACTCGCTCATCTCCGCGCTGCGCGGCGACACCAGGTGCGCGGAAGACACGATGGGCGAAGCCGGCGGCGTTGGCTTGGCACTTGCTTTGGAACGGGCCATGGCGGAAAGTCTGCGTCGTTTCGGTGCGGCGGAGTTTAGGCTTTATGTTGACGATTTGCCAACGATTTATTGACATTCAGGGAAAGTACCGATCACACTTCATCCACTCGCCGATAGAGTCCTCCGAGCCGCAACCGCTGCTCGATCCGTGTCCCACCCCCACCTGGAGCCCTAAGATGAAACGTCGCCTGTTCAGCCTTTCCGTGGCCGCTGCCACCGTGGCCATGAGCCTCCCCGCCCTGGCCCAGACCAAATGGGACCTGCCGGCGGCCTACCCCGCCACCAACTTCCACACCGTCAACCTCACGGCCTTCGCCAACGACGTGGACAAGGCCACCGGCGGCAAACTCAAGATCACGGTGCACGCGGGCGCCTCGCTGTTCAAGGCGCCCGAGATCAAGCGCGCGGTGCAGGGCGGCCAGGCACAGATCGGCGAGATCCTGATGGCCAACTTCCAGAACGAATGGCAGCTGTTCGGCGCCGATGGCCTGCCCTTCCTGGCCGACAGCTACGACGCCTCCATGAAGCTCTACAAGGCGCAGAAGCCGTTGCTGGAGAAGAAATTCGCCGAGCAGGGCATGGTGCTGCTCTACGCCGTGGCCTGGCCACCGCAGGGCCTCTACAGCAAGGCGCCGATCAACAGCGCCGCCGACCTCAAGGGCAGCAAGTGGCGCGCGTACAGCCCGGCCACCGCGCGCATCGCCGAGCTGGTGGGCGCACAGCCCGTCACCGTGCAGGCCGCCGAACTCTCTCAGGCCCTGGCCACCGGCGTGGTCGAGACCAACATGACCTCCGGCGCCACCGGCGTGGACAGCAAGCTCTACGAGCACCTGAAGTTCTACTACGACGTGCAAGCCTGGCTGCCCAAGAACGCCGTGTTCGCCAACAAGAAGGCCTTCGACGCGCTCGACAAGCCCTCGCAGGACGCGCTGCTCAAGGCCGCCGCCGACGCCGAAACGCGCGGCTGGGCCGAATCGCAGAAGGTCAACACCGACACCCTCGCCACGCTCAAGGCGCGCGGCATGACCGTGGCGCCGCCGTCGGCACAGCTCAAAGCCGACCTGCAGAAGGTGGGCGAGACCATGCTCAAGGAATGGCAGGAAAAGGCCGGCCCTGAAGGCAAGACCCTGATCGACACCTACAAGCGCTGATCCCACCATGACCCTGGATGCACCGGCCGCCGCGCGCGGCCCCGTGAGGCGCGCGCTGGACGGCCTGTACGCACTGGGGGGCGGCCTGGCCGCCCTTTGCGTGCTGGGCATCCTCGTGCTGATGGTCTGGGCGTCCCTCGGGCGCCTGCTCGAGTGGCGCGTGTCCTGGGTCAACGACGTGGTCTCCTGGCTCTGCGCCGCCGCCGCGTTCCTGGGCATGGCCTACAGCTTTCGCAACGGCGACTTCGTGCGCGTCACGCTGCTGCTGGAGGTGGCCAGCCCGCGCGTGCGCCCCTGGCTGGAGGTGTTCGCCCTCGCGGTGGCCACGGCCATGGTGAGCTACCTCGGGTATTGGGCCGCGCTGTTCACCTACGAAAGCTATGTCTTCAACGACATCGCGAACAACATGGTCGCCATCCCGATCTGGATCCCGCAGATGAGCGTGGTGGTGGGCACGGCCATCCTGATCATCGCCGCACTGGACGAATGCGTCACCGTGCTGCGCGGTGGCCGCCCGAGTTATGTGGTGCGTGTCGAAGAGCGGCACGCGCGCGGCGATTTTTCCGAGGAGCTGTGAATGGGCCTGCTTGAAATCGGGGCCCTGCTGCTCTTCATCCTGCTGCTGATGCTCAGCGGCGGCGTCTGGATCGCCATGACGCTGGCCATCGTGGGCTGGGTCGGCCAGGCCTTCTTCACCACCACCCTGCCCGGCAAGAACCTCTTCACCGCGTTCTGGGAAACCACCGCCAGCTGGGAGCTCGCGGCCCTGCCGCTGTTCATCTGGATGGGCGAGATCCTCTACCGCACCCGCCTGTCCGAACAGATGTTCGACGGCCTCTCACCATGGCTCTCGCGCGTGCCCGGCCGGCTGATGCACACCACCGTGCTCGGCTGCGGCATCTTCGGCTCGGTCTCCGGGTCGTCCGCCGCCACCTGCGCCACCATCGCCAAGGTGGCCCTGCCCGAACTCGACAAGCGCGGCTACGACCGCAACCTCGCGCTCGGCTCGCTGGCCGCCGCCGGCGGCCTGGGCATCCTGATCCCACCGTCCATCACCATGGTGGTCTACGCCGTGGCGGCCGACGCCAGCGTGATCCGCCTCTTCCTCGCCGGTTTCCTGCCAGGCTTTCTGCTGATGGCCCTGTTCTCCGGCTACATCATCTGGTGGAGCCTGCGCAACCCCGACAAGGTGCCGCCGGCCGAAGCCCCCACCACCTTCGCCGAGAAGCTGCGGCGCTCGGGCAGCCTCATCCCCTGCGGCCTGCTCATCGTCTTCATCGTCTGGGTGCTGGTCTCGGGCATCGCCACCGCCACCGAATGCGCGGCCTACGGCGTGGTGGGCTCGCTCGCCATCGCCGCCGCCAGCCGGGCACTGACCTGGCGCAACTTCTGGCAGGGCCTCACCGGCGCCACGCGGGTGAGCTGCATGATCATGTTCATCCTCGCGGGCGCGGCCTTCCTCACCAAGACCATGGCCTTCACCGGCATCCCGCGCGAACTCGCCGAGCTGGTCGAGCGGCTGCAGCTCTCGCCCTACGGCCTCATCTTCGTGCTGGTGATCGTCTACCTCGTGCTCGGCGCGGCGCTCGACGGCATCAGCATGATCGTGCTCACCGCCGCCGTGGTGCTGCCCATGGTCCAGCAGGCCGGCTTCGACCTCGTGTGGTTCGGCATCTTCATCATCATGCTGATCGAGATCGCCGAGATCACACCGCCGGTGGGCTTCAACCTCTTCGTGCTGCAGAACATGACCGGCATCGACAGCAACCGCATCGCCCGGGTCACCCTGCCCTTCTTCGCCTGCATGATCCTGGCCATCGCGCTCATCACGGTCTTCCCCTCCATCGTCACCGTGCTGCCCGACCTGTTCATGGGCAAAGAGTTGTAACAGAGGCCGGAACCCGCATCCTCTACACTGACGCATCCCCGCCGCCACCGTGCGGCGGTTTGCTTTTTTCCCGAGGATGTTCCCGTGTTCAAGAATGTGACGATCTACCGCATCGCGCCCGGCTGGGAAGCGACGCTGGAAGACATGGAAGCCGCGCTGGACGCGGCCCGTTTCGTGCCTTGCGGTGCCACGCAGGACAAGGCCGTCGGCTGGATCGAGCCGCGCGGCGAGGCCCATGGCCCGCTGGTGGAATCGGTGGCCGGCCAGCGCATCCTGAAACTGCAGATCGAGACCAAGGGCGTGCCCGGCTCGGTCGTCAAGAAAAAGGCCCAGGAAGAAGCCGACCACATCGAGGCCACCACCGGCCGCAAACCCGGCAAGAAGGAAACCAAGGCGCTGCGCGAAGACGCGCTGCTGGCCCTGCTGCCCCAGGCCTTCGCGCGTCAGATGACGGTGTGGGTCTGGATCGACCTGAAGAACGGCTGGCTGGTCACCGACGCCAGCAGCCAGGGCAAGCTCGACGAGGTCGTCACCGCCCTCGTGCGCGCCTTCGACGGCCTGGCCGTCACCCTGCTGCAGACCGCCGTGACGCCGCAGACCGCCATGACGCAGTGGCTCTCGGCCACCACGCCCGACGAATGGCCCGGCGGCTTCGCGGTGGAGCGCGAGTGCGAGCTCAAGTCCGGCGACGAGGAAAAGTCGGCCGTGAAATTCACGCGCCACAACCTCGCCACCGACGAGGTGCGCAAGCACATCACCGAAGGCAAGCTGCCCACCCGCCTGGCCATGAGCTGGGAAGGCCGCATCGGCTTCACGCTCACCGAATCGCTGCAGGTCAAGAAGATCAACTTCCTGGAAGGCGTGTTCGACGGCCGGCCCGATGAAGGCGAAAACGGCTTCGACGCCGACGTGGCCCTGTCCACCGGCGAGCTGCAGAAACTCATCCCCGAGCTGATCGAGGCCCTGGGCGGCGAGATGGCCTTCGGCGCCGCCGCCGACAGCGAGCCTTCGGCGTCGGCACCCGCCGCGCGCGAGGCCGTCACCGCCGACGCGGACGACGACGGCCCGCCGTTCTGATCCGCCTTCACTGAAACGCGCCGTCCATGCACAGCGTCATCGCCATCTCCCTGGGTGCCGTGCTCGGCGCGCTGGCCCGATGGCGCCTGAGCCTGTGGCTCAACCAGGGCGCCGCCATCCTGCCCTGGGGCACGCTGGCGGCCAACTGGATCGGCGCCTACATCGTGGGCGTGGCCGTGGTGTTCTTCCAGAGCCAGACGCAGATCGACCCGGTCTGGCGGCTCGCGGTCATCACCGGTTTTCTCGGCGCGCTGACCACCTTCTCCACCTTCTCCGCCGAAGTCATCGCCATGCTGCAGCACGGCCGCCTCGCGCTCGCCGTCGGCACGGCCGGCCTGCACCTGATGGGCTCGCTGCTGCTGACCTGGGTGGGCATGCGCACGGCCGCGATCTGGTTCACCCCAGCCTAGGCGTGAACTCGCTGCGGTAGAGCCCCGGCGTCATCGCCGTGTGCCGCTTGAACTGCCGGGTGAAATGCGCCTGGTCGGCGAAGCCGCACACATAACCCACCTGGGCCGTGGGCATGCTGTCCGCGGCCAGCAGCCGGGCCGCCCCGGCGAGCCGGGCCTTGGCCAGCAACTGCGTGAAGCTCAGGCCCTGGTCCGCCAGGCGGCGCTGCAGCGTGCGCGGCGACGAGGCCGCTTCCCGCGCCAGCGCGTCCACCGTCCAGCCCCGCCCCGGGTCGGCGGCGAGCCGGGCCTGGAGGTGGGCGACCCAGCCCTCGGGGGTCGCGGGTCCGGGTTCGGTCAGCGGGCTCTCGGGCCGGGCTTGCCAGCGCAACTCCCAGCTCGACACATCGTCCGGCCAAACGGGCGAGCGCCACGCGCGCTGGCTGCGGCTCCACACCGGTTGCCCGACCGGCCGGGCCTGCACACCCGGCGTGCGCAGGTATTCGCACAGCGCCACCAGAAAGCCGAACACCAGCAGGTCTTCGGCCGGCGTGGGCGGGCGCAGCGGGTCCAGCGACACGTGCCGCAGGCGCAGCAGACCGGGCTCGGGCTGGCTCACCCGCACGCGGTGGCGCGAATGCACGAAGCGCTCCAGGCGCTGCCAGCGCTGCAGCAGGTCGGGCGGATCGCGCGCGAGCGAGAGCGCCAGCAGCAGCGGCTCGTCGTCCATGCCGTGCACCGCCTCGCCCAGCCGCACGATCACGTCCGGCCCATGGGCCTGCCACAGCCGGTCGAGCCAGGCGCGCTTGTCCGCCAGCGGCACGTGCGCGCTGCGCACGGCCGGCGGGCCGTCGGCCGCCAGGCCCTGCCGCTGCAGGCCGGCACGCACCAGGCGCAACATGGCTTCGGACGCAAAGTCGTTCATGTGGTCGTCGTCTGGGCCAACAGGCCGGTGTCGATCGGGAACCGCTGGATGCGCACGCCGGTGGCCTCGCGCACCGCGTTGGCGATCGCCGCCGCCGTGGCCACGATGGCGGTCTCGCCCGCCCCGCCGGGCGCGCCCCCCGCCTCCACCAGCACCACCTCCAGCGGCGGAATCTGGTCCAGCGATGGTATCGGTGCTTCGGCAAAACTGCCGGGGCCGATGCGCGAGTCGACCGCCGCCAGCCGGTCGCTCAGCGCCATGCCCAGGCCCCACACGAGGTTCCCCTCGCACTGCGCGCGCACCTGGTCGGGGTTGATCACCGTGCCGCAGTCGTGCGCGCAGACCAGCCTCGCCACGCGCAGCTGGCCGCGCGCGTCCACCTCCACCTCGGCGACCACGGCCACGTAGCTCACCTGCTTGTAGATGCCGCAGGCCACCCCGCGCCCGCGCTGCACGCCCGACACCGCCGACGCGCCTGCACCGGCCCGTGCATCCGCCGCGCGCAGCACACGCGCCAGCCGGGGGTCTTCGGCGTGCCGCAGGCGAAACGCCAACGGGTCCACGCCCGCGCGCCGCGCGCATTCGTCGATGGCCGATTCCATGGCCAGCCCATTGGGCCCCGCGCCCAGGCCGCGCCAGGGCCCGGTGAACACCGGCAGGCGGTTCAGCGCGAACTCGGCGCGCTTGCGCGCGCAGCGGTAGGGCAGCTG
This sequence comes from Hydrogenophaga sp. FW305-3-2-15-A-LB1, assembly GCF_058787875.1. Taxonomy (NCBI): domain Bacteria; kingdom Pseudomonadati; phylum Pseudomonadota; class Betaproteobacteria; order Burkholderiales; family Comamonadaceae; genus Hydrogenophaga; species Hydrogenophaga sp. FW305-3-2-15-A-LB1. The sequence goes on from NZ_JBYTAE010000027.1 coordinate 51,607, forward strand.
CGCCCCGCGCGCCACACCCGCGTCGGTCACAAAGTCGGTCAGGCGCTGCATCCAGGCCGGCAGGCCCGCGTTGGTGAACAGGATGTGGCTGCTGCCGAACGCGTGCCACCACTGGTCCAGCTGGCCGTCGCGCAGGCGCACGCGGATGCGGTGGCTCGAGGGCGGGCGGTGGAAGCCCTGGCGGAACTCCTGCGCGCGCGTCCACTGCAGCTTCACCGGCTGCCGCACCGCCTGCGCGAGCACCGCGGCCTCCAGCTCCACCGTGCAGATCGTCTTGCCACCGAAGGCCCCACCCACCCGGCTGCCATGCACGCGCACGCGGTCTTCGTCCAGCCCCAGGCTTTTGCAGACCACGTCGCGCTGGTAGTACACGTCCTGCGAGCCCACCCAGAGGTCCAGCCCGCCCTCGGCATCGAAGGCGGCCACCGCCGCGCGCGGCTGGATCGGCGCGTGCGCCGCCAGCGGGATGTCGATGCGCAGGTCCACATCCCACGGTCCCTGCGCATCGATGGCGTCCTCGTGCACCCGGTACTTGAATCCCCCGTCGGCGAGGTGGCGGTCCACGTCCACCAAGTGGTCGATCTCGGCCTGCCCGAAGCTGCCCTGCGAAAGCCAGCGCGCCTCCAGCGCCGCCTCGATGCGGTCCAGCGCCCCCGGCGTGCGCGCGACGATGCCGACACCCTCGCTCGACGCCTGCCGCAGGCGCTCGTCGCGCACCAGGGCCACGAAGCCCTTCACCGCGCGCGCGGCGGCCTCGTTCATCGCGCCCAGTGTGGAGACGCGCTCGGCCGACACCGGCGCGCGCAGCACGCGGCCGAACAGCAGGCCCGGCAGGCGCACGTCCGCCACGTAGACCGCGGCGCCGCTCACGATGGCCGGGCCCTGTTCGATCGGCGCGGCGCGGCCCACGTGGCGGCCCCCGGGCTGGAACGCGCGCAGCTGGTCCATGGGCCGGGGCTCGGCCATGCGCTCGCCCTGGGTGTGGCCCGCCGCCAGCGCCTCGCGCAGCGTGGCACAGGCCTGGGCCAGCGGCAGGGCGAAGTCCTTCACCGATTCGCTGCCCACCGTGGCGCGCACGCGCGCCATCTCGCCGGTGTGCGGCAGGCGCAGCGTGAGCTGGTCCCAGCCGATGCCCAGCTCCTCGCACGCCACCTGCTTGAGCGCGGTGCCGATGTTCTGGCCCATCTCCACGCGCGGCAGCAGCAGCTCGTAGCGGCCCTCGCGGTGGCGCACCCAGCCCAGCGCGTCTTCGTAGCCCGCCACGGGCCGCTTGGGAATCACCGGCAAGGCGCAGCCGGCGAGAAAGGCCACGCTCAACGCGCCACCGGCCTGGAGCAAGGCGCGCCGCTTCACGGGCGGCCCCGCTGCAGCACCACAGCGCGCTGCACACCGGCGCGGATGCGCTGCTGCGTGCCGCAGCGGCACAGGTTGCCCGCCAGCGCTTCGTCCACGCGCGCCGGGCTGGGGGCCGGGTCCTGCCGCAGCAGGGCCACGGTGGCCATGATCTGGCCCGCCTGGCAATAACCGCACTGCGGCACGCGCTCGTCCAGCCAGGCCTGCTGCACCGGGTGCAGACCACCGTCCCGGCCCGCCAGCCCCTCGATGGTTTCCACGGCCTGGTTCTGCACCGCGCTCACCGGCAGCAGGCAGCTGCGCTGCGCCTGGCCATCGAGCAGCACCGTGCAGGCGCCGCACTGGCCCATGCCGCAGCCGAACTTGGTGCCCACCAGGCCCAGGTGTTCGCGCAGCACGGCGAGCAGGGTCTCGTCCTGCCAGTCGGGGTGGATGTGAAACCGCTGTCGGTTCACGAGGATGTTCATGGCGCTGCTCCGTTGAGGGGTGATGGCGCGCCACTGTCTCAGCCGGCGCGCCGCGCGTCTTGAAGATTCGCGCCACGCCGTGCTGGGGCAGAATGCCGCCATGGGCCGCGCACAGCCGGCCCGATTCCCGCCACGGGCCCCACCCAGCCCGATGGCGCATGACTCCTGTTGAACCCGGCACGAGCAGATCACGGTCGCGCAACCGCACGGCCCCCGGCGATGTGTCCCCTCAGCCCAGGCGTTCAACCCCCATGCAGACCACGGCCTCCCCGCGCCTCTCCGTCCTTATCGCCCTCTCGGCGCTGGCGATCCTGCCGCTCAACATGTTCGTGCCCTCGCTGCCGAACATCGCGCGCGACCTCGGCGCCGACTTCGCGCTCGTCAACCTCGCCGTCGCCGGCTATGCGATCGCCACCGCCGTCGCGCACCTGATCGCGGGCGCGATGTCCGACCGCTTCGGCCGCAAGCCCGTGGCGCTGGCCGCGCTGGCGATCTATACCCTCGCCTCCATCGGCTGCAGCCTGGCGACCGACATCACCACCTTCCTGGTGTGCCGCATGTTCCAGGCCACCGTCATCGCCGGTTACGCCGTGTCCCTCGCGGCCATTCGCGACACCTCGGACGAAGGGGGCGCCGCCAGCCGCATCGGTTATGTCTCCTCGGCCTGGGCCGTGGCGCCCATGATCGGGCCCACCGTGGGCGGCCTGCTCGACAGCGCCTTCGGCTGGCGCGCCAACTTCGTCGCCTTCGCCGTGCTCGGGCTCGCGGGCCTGTGGCTGGTGGCCTTCCACCTGAAGGAGACCAACCACCACCGCACCGCCTCCTTCGCCCTGCAGCTCAAGGGCTATGGCGAGCTGGGCCGGTCGCCACCGTTCTGGGCCTATGCCCTGTGCATGGCCTTCGGCATCGGCACGCTGTACGCCTTCCTCGGCGGCGCACCCCTGGTGGCGGCGCAGCTCGGCGGCTTGTCGAGCACGGCGCTGGGCGCCTACATGGGCCTGGTGCCGGCGGGCTTCATGCTGGGCAGCTACATCGTGGGGCACACCAGTTCCAGGCACGCACCGACCCGGTTGATCCTGGTCGGCCGCCTGCTCACGGCCGTGGGCCTGCTGGTGGGTCTGGTGCTGCTGGCCTCGGGCCTCACGCACCCGCTCGCCTTCTTCGGCCCTTGTGTGTTCGTGGGCCTGGGCAACGGCCTGACCATGCCGGCGGCCAATGCGCGCATCCTGTCCCTGCGCCCGCACCTGGCGGGCACGGCGTCGGGCCTGGCCGCCGCGGTGACGGTGATCGGTGCCGGCATCGTCGCGTTTCTCGCGGGCCTAGTGGTCAACGCGTCCAACGCCCACCTCGCCGTGCTCGGTGTGATGTGGGCCAGTTCGCTGCTCTCGCTGCTCGTGGCCCTGTTCATCGTGCACACCGAACGCCAGCGCCCGGCCTAGGCCGTGTGCCGCTCGATGAACGCCCGGGCCTCGGAGGGCCGGGTGATCTCCGTCCATTGGAGGTGGGCGTAGCGCGGATCCTCACGAAGGCCGGCGTACTTGCGCCGGTTCGTTTCGAAGGTGCGGTACGACCACAGCAGGAAGGAATCGCGCGAGAAGAACGACATGCGCAGCGACTCGCGGTTGCCTTGAAACAGTTCTTCGCGCGTCATGATGCGGCCGAGCGTTCGCCAGAGCAGGCGCGAGAACACCGTCCAGCGGCCGTAATTCAGCCACACCACCTGGGTGGCGCGGGGCCAGAGCACATCGCGCACGGCGCTGTAGTTGCCGTCGGCCACCCAGCGCTCTCCTTCGATGGCCGCCAGCACGGCACGCTCGAACTGTGCGTGCGGCACGGCTTCCCAACCTGGGCCCCAATAGAACCTGTCGAGTTCGATGTGCGGGCACTGTGCTGCCTTGCCCAAGGCCTCGGCGAAGGTGGACTTGCCCGCGCCGCTTGTTCCTACAACCAAAAAACGCATGCGCGCGATGCTAGCCCACACGCGGTGGTTGCTCAGCCTCTCGCGCGCTCCGCTGCGTTTCAGGCCATCTGGCGGGGACCCAACTGCGGGTGGGACAACCGCTGATCCAGCGGCGTGTCGTCGGGTTGCTCCAGGGCCATGCGGGAGGGTCCCTGTCGCCGCGGGGCCTCGCCCTGGCGCGCCTGGCGGCCCGTCCGGCCGCTTTTGCGGGGCGGATTGAAGTGGTGTTGCGGGGATGGCATGCTGGTCTCCGGATGTCTCGTGTCCGGAGTATTCGCCTGCGCCTTCTGGCCGTCTGTTGGGTAGCCCACAAACCGGGGGGCAGGCAGGCCTGCTCACCAAGCCCCGTATTGCTCGACCACCCCCCGCCACAAGGCCAGCAGCTCGGCCCGCGCCGCGCGGTCGCCCGCGGATTTCCAGACGGCCGTCTGCACCAGCACCAGGCGCAGCGCAGGGTCCACGAAGATCACCTGGCCGCGCACCCCGATGAGCGCGAACCGCGGCCGTGCACCTGGAAAGATCCAGACATGATTCCCGTAGCCAAAGTAGGAACTCGCCACAAAGGGCTGGGCATGGGGTTGTGCGACCGCGGTCGATTGCCGCACCCACGCAGCGGGAACGACCTGCCTGTCGCCCACCTGGCCTTCATTGGCCAGCAGCATCCCGAGACGGCCGTAGTCCCGAAGCGTCGCGTGCAGGAACGCGAAAGCCGCTTCCTGGCCAGCGGCATCGACCAGGAAGCTCGCATCGTCCTGAGCCCCCATGGGCTGCCAGATCCGTTCACTCAGGTAGTCGGCCGGCGCAACACCGGTGGCACCGCGCAGCACAAGACCGAGCGCCTGCGTGTCCGCGGACGAGTAGTAGAACAACTGGCCCGGCGCGATCCGGCGCTGGACATGCGGCAACAAGACGGCTGCCCCGCCCGGCGAGCGGCGCCCGATGGTGTCTTCGATGAGGGCGCCCAGGTCGTCGCGGCCGTCGTACTGCTCCGAAAACCGCACGCCCGACGACATCTGGAGCAGATCGCGGATCGACGTTTCACCATAGGGGTTGCCCGCCAGCGCGGGCACGTAGACCCGCGCCAGGTCGTCCAGGGAGCGAATGCGTCCTTCCTCCAAAGCGATGCCGATGAGCACGCCGACGATGGACTTGACCATCGAGGCCGACAGGAAGCGCGTGGCCGGACCCAGGCCGTACTGGTAACGCTCGAGCACCACCGTGTCGTCCTTGATCACCATGAGGCCCGTGACCCGCTGGCGATCCAGATAGTCGTTCACGCCAAGACGAAGGCCATCGTGCTGGTACACGAAAGCCGTTTCCTCGGGCGCGCGGGCGAGTGGCCTCGAATGCGCGCCCTTTCTGACGATGCGATGGGCCAGCGCCTGCTCCAAGGCCCCGCTGAAGGAGTTCAGCAGATGCTGGGGCTGCTCGTCCGCCACGAGATGCGATGCCAACGGGACGGGACCACCGGGCGGATAGCCTTGCCCTCCTCTCAACAGGGCGTCGTCCGGCGCGGCGGCATGGGCGACGCAGGCCAGCGTGAACGCCAGGCAGGCCGTTACAGCAGGTAAAGAGGTCATCAGAAGATGCTAACGCCGCCAGGTTCGCGGTCGCGGCGCTTAACGCGAGCCTCCGAAAGCGGTAAGGTGCCGGGTTCCTCTTGCTCAACGCTCAAGGAGACCCGGAATGATCCCCAAGAACACGATCTGCCTCTGGTTCGACCGCGACGCCCTGGACGCCGCGACCTTCTACGCCAAGACCTTTCCCGACAGCGCGGTCGGCGCGGTGCACCGCGCGCCGGGCGACTACCCCTCCGGCAAGGAAGGCGATGTGCTCACGGTGGAGTTCACCGTGGCCGGCATTCCCTGCATCGGGCTCAACGGCGGCCCTGTGTTCCAGCACGACGAGGCCTTCTCCTTCCAGATCGCCACCGACGATCAGGAAGAGACCGACCGCCTGTGGAACGCGATCGTGGGCAACGGCGGCCAGGAGAGCGAGTGCGGCTGGTGCAAGGACCGCTGGGGCCTGTCGTGGCAGATCACGCCGCGCACGCTCACCGAGGCCTTCACCGGCCCCGACCGCGCGGCGGCCAAACGCGCCTTCGACGCGATGATGACCATGAAGAAGATCGACGTGGCCGCCATCGACCAGGCGCGGCGGGGCTGAGGCCTCACACGCTCAGGAGACTCGCGGGGATGCCGCTGACGAATTCGGCGAAGTCCCGTCCACCGATCGCGATGTGCTCGGACATGGCCTGCCACGCGGCGGCCTCATCGCCATTCGCGATGGCGAGCGCGACCGCCTGGTGCTCCTCCACGGACCGGTGCATGCGCCCTGGCGAATCAAAGCGGTTGCGGGTGTAGCCCGCGGTTTTGGTGCGCATCTGGCGAACCTGCTCTTCCAGCAGTTCGTTGTGGGACGCGGACCAGATGGCGCGATGGAACCCGTCGTTCGCGACCTCGTACGTGCGCGCGGTGCCATCGGCCGCGATGCGGCGTCCCTGCTCCAGTGACGCCAGGATGGCCTGCCGCTCCGCGGCGGTCGCCCTTCTGGCGGCCAGCCTGGCGGCGGTCGCCTCCAGCTCGGCGATCAGCTCCAGGATGTCGCGCAAGCGCTGCAGCGACAGCTTCGGGATGGTGACGCTGCTTCGGGCTTCGTTGACCGCGAAACCCTGGGCCACCAACTGCAGGAACGCTTCGCGCACCGGTGTGCGGGACACACCGAAGCGCTCGCACAGCAGCTTTTCGTCCAGGGGTTCCCCGGGGCGGAGCGCGCCCGACGCCAAGTCTTCAAGGATCGCCAGGCGCACTTGCTCGGCGAACGTGCGCGCGCCTTTCGTGGGCTCGGCCACTTGCATGGTTGTGCTCATTTAAATATACTGAAGTCGATCGTAAATATATTAGGAGACGTTCAGTGAATATTCTAAAACAAGCGGTCGCTGCCGCCACCCTGGCGGCCGGCTTGGCCTTGCCCGGTCATGCCGTGTCCACCACAGGCCCTCTGTGGGTGCCGACCAAACCCATCAAACTGATCCTGGGTTACACCCCGGGCGGCGCGGCGGACGCCACCGCGCGCGAAATCGCCGGGGTCATGGAAAAAATCCTGGGGCAACCCATGGTCGTGGACTACCGCCCCGGTGCGGCGGGCTCCATCGGGGCCGAGGCCGTCGCGAACGCGGCGCCCGATGGCTACACGGTGGGCCTCATCGACAGCGCCCCACTGACCATCATCCCGACCACGCGCAAGGTGCCTTACGACCCCGTGACCGGCTTTGCCTACGTGGGCGTGGTCGCCCAATCGCCCTTGGTCATCCTGGTGAACCCCACGCTTCCCGTGCGCACGCTGCCGGAGCTGATCCAGCTGGCGCGCAAGAAGCCCGGCGCCCTGAGCTTCTCCACCTCAGGGCTGGGAAGCATCCACCAGATGTCCGCCGAACTGCTGAAAGCCGAAACCGGCACCTTCATGACCCACGTGCCCTATCGGGGTGCGGCCCCCGCCCTCAACGACCTGATGGGCGGGCAGGTGGAGGTGTCGTTCGCGACGATCGCGCCCGCCATCCCGATCGTGCAGAGCGGCCGGGCGCGCGCCATCGCAGTGACCTCGGACCGCGAGGTGCCGTCGTTCCCGGGCGTCAGGCCCGTGTCTCAACAGGGTGTCCCAGGCTATGACGCCCAGGGCTGGTTCGTGATGGCCTTGCCCAAGGGCACGCCGCAACCGGTGATCGAGCGCTTGAACGCGGCGCTGAACGAAACCCTGAACACCCCCGCCGTGAAGGACAAGCTCGTCGGTTTCGGCAACGACATATCGGCCAGCACCCCCAACGCAGCCTCGCTGCTGGTGAAGAGAGACTTCGAGAAATGGGCTCGCGTGGTGCGGGTGCAGCAATTGAAGTTCGAGTGAACCGCATTCCCCTCCCCTGTCTGAAAGCCCCCCTCATGTCCAC
>NZ_JBYTAE010000028.1:0-58912 GCF_058787875.1 Hydrogenophaga sp. FW305-3-2-15-A-LB1
CCCCCCAGCACCCGCCCCAGGTCGCGCCCGGCGCGGGGGCCGACCGGGGTTTTGCCCTGACCCAGCCCTATGGGGCCTTGCTGCCGCTGCCTGCTGTGGCGCCGGCCGCGCGCGTCGGCCGGCGCCGCTCGCCCGACACCGAGTTTCCGCCCACGCGGCCGCTGGTGCGCGGCGAGGTGGTTGCTGCTGCTCCCGCGCGCGGCAGCGCCGTGCCAGCGCCCGCGCCGGCCGCACGCCCTGGCGTGATGCGCATGACCGACTTCGGCAGCCTCGAAGACCTGCCCGCGCCGGCCGCGCCCCGCACCCGCTCACCCAAGTCCCGCCTCAGCGCCGACAAGGCCGCGCCCGCGCCCGACGTGCCGCGCGGCGACATGCTGCTGGTCGCCGAGAGCCTGGTGGAAGGGCGCATCCTGCTCAAGCGCTTCAAGAAGTACGGCCTGACGGTGGACTGGTCGCGCGAAGGCGCGCAGGCGCTGGTGATGCTCAAGGCCCATGCCTACCGCGTGGTGGCGATCGACCGCCTCAAGGGTGAGCCCGACGCCAACCACATCTGCCGCGCCGCCAAGCAGACCAAGGGCCCCAAGGGCGCACCGGTGGTGATCATGTTCGCGCCCACCGCGGGCAGCATGGACCGCATGAAAGCCGGTCTGGCCGGCAGCGACGCCTACCTCTCACGCTCCGTGGGCGAGGCCGAGCTCTACAAGGTGCTGGCCCAGCACCGCCTGGTGAGCCTCAACGGTTTCGCGCCCACCAACGTTGGGTTTTAGGAAGCACCCCCGCCGCGCTTCGCGCGACCCCCTCCAGGGGGCAACACCAGCGGCCCGGCAAAGCCGGTTCCGCGGTGTTTCTGGACGGGCGTCACTTCGCGCGTTGCGCCTCAACCGTGCAGGTCGTCGCGGCGGGCGATTTCCAGCAGGCGTTCCAGTTCGTGCGGGTGCGTGCGCTGGTTGTGGCGGTGCCACAGCGCGATCAGCGCCATGCAGCCAGCCACCAGCACGCCGAAGGCCGTGATGGCCGCGAACGCCGACCAGCCCATGCCGGTGGAGAAGCTGTAAAGCGCGCCCAGGCTCAGGATGCAGGCCTGCTCGTTGAAGTTCTGCACCGCGATCGAGCGGCCCGCGCCCATCAGGTTGTGGCCCCGGTGCTGCAGCAGCGCGTTCATCGGCACCACCAGGAAACCGCCCAGGCCGCCCAGCAGCACCAGGAAGGGCGCGGCCACCCAGACGTTGTCGATGAAGTTCATCAGGATCACCAGCACCCCCATGGCGATGCCCAGCGGCATCACGCGCGTGGCCTGGTCCAGCCGCATGCGCATCGACGCGACCACCGCGCCCACGGCGGTGCCCAGCGCCACCACGCCCACCAGCGACGAGGCCTGGGTGGTGCCATAGCCCAGCGCGGCGCCGGCCCAGGCCAGCACGATGTAGCGCAGGTTGCCCGAGACGCCCCAGAACAGCGTGGTGGTGGCCAGCGAGATCTGGCCCAGGCGGTCGCGCCACAGGCGGCTGTTGCAGCGCCAGAAATCGGGCAGCAGGGCCAGCGGGTTCTTCGGCATGGGCCGCGGCGTCACGCCGGTGAGCGGAATGCGCGTGTTGAACCAGGCCGCCAGCGCGTACACCAACACGAGCGCGGCCACCGCCGCTTCGGCCGCATGGTGGATGCCGGGCAGGTCGAGGGCCAGCAGCCGGGCAGAGATCCAGGGGCTCACCAGCTGGCCGCCGAGCAGCACGCCCAGGATGATGGAGGCGATCGTGAGGCCCTCGATCCAGCCGTTGGCCTTGACCAGCTGCGAGGGCGGCAGCAGCTCGGTGAGGATGCCGTACTTGGCCGGCGAGTAGGCCGCCGCGCCCAGGCCCACCAGGGTGTAGGCCAGCAGCGGGTGCACGCCCGCGAGCATCAGCAGACAGCCCGCGACCTTGATGGCGTTGCTGATGAACATGACCTGGCCCTTGGGCCTGGCGTCCGCGAAGGCGCCGACGAAGGGCGCGAGCACCACGTAGAACAGGGCGAAGAGCGGCACCAGGGCGGCGCTCTGCCACTCGGGTGCGCCGCGCGTGCGGAGCAGTTCGATCGCGGCCACGAACAGCGCGTTGTCCGCCAGCGAACTGAAGAACTGCGCCGTCATGATGGTGTAGAAGCCGCGCTTCATGGAGATGATTTTGTGTGCCGGGGCGTTTCAGCCAGGGGGAGCTGAGCCGATGCACCGGCCTTTTTTGTGCGACAGTTGACGGGTCTCCAGACGATGCCGGGTTATAGCACGCCACCCTGAAAATACCGGGGCGGGTTCCACCGGGTTTTCACCCGGCAGTCCAACCCGCGACTTCCCGCACGCTCCCTCGACGAAGACCGCACCCTGCCGCCATGCCCCGTCCCATCCTTGCCACCGTCCATGCCGACGCCCTGCAGCACAACCTGGCGCGCGCGCGCCACTTCGCGCCCGATGCGCGCGTGTGGGCCGTGGTCAAGGCCAATGCCTACGGCCATGGCATCGAGCGCTGCTTCGACGCGCTGCGCAGCGCCGACGGTTTTGCCCTGCTGGACCTGGCCGAGGCCGAGCGCCTGCGCGCGCTCGACTGGCGCGGCCCCATCCATTTGCTCGAAGGCGTGTTCGAGCCGCGCGACCTGGAGCTGTGCTCGCGCCTGCACCTGTGGCACACGGTGCACTGCACCGAGCAGGTCGACTGGCTGGCCGCGCACAAGACGCAGGTGCCGCACCGCATTTTTCTCAAGCTCAACAGCGGCATGAACCGCCTGGGGTTCACGCCCGCGGCCTTCCGCAGCGCCTGGGCGCGGCTCAACGCGCTGCCGCAGGTGGACGAGATCTCGCTCATGACGCACTTCAGCGACGCCGACGGCGCGCGCGGCATCGCGCACCAGGTGGCCGCGTTCGAGGCCGCCACCGCCGACCTGCCCGGCGAGCGCACGCTGTGCAACAGCGCGGCCATCCTGCGCCACGCGAAGCTGGCGCTGCGCGGCGCGCAGAGCCTGTCGGCCGACTGGGTGCGCGAGGGCATCGCGCTGTACGGCAGCGCGCCCGATTTCCCCGAAAAGCGGGTGAGCGATTGGGACCTGCAACCGGCCATGACGCTGTCCAGCCGGGTGATCGGCACGCAGACGCTGCAGGCCGGCGATGCCGTGGGCTACGGCTCGACGTTCACGGCCGAGGGGCCGATGCGCATCGGGGTGGTGGCCTGTGGTTATGCGGATGGTTATCCGCGGCACGCGCCCACGGGCACGCCGGTGCTGGTGGATGGGGTGCGCACGCGCCTGATCGGGCGGGTGAGCATGGACATGATCACGGTGGATCTTTCTTCCGCTCCGTCCGCGGGGATCGGGGCGGAGGTGGTGTTGTGGGGGCGGGCCTCGTCGTCTTCCGGCGAGGTGCTGCCGATCGATGAGGTGGCTTCTTCCGCGGGCACCATCAGCTATGAGTTGATGTGCGCGGTGGCGCCTCGGGTTCCGTTTGCGCTCTCCTGATGTAAGGTTTTTCTTTCGTGGCGAGCCGGGTCTCGGCCCGGCCACACGGCACAGGCGGGATCGGAATCGGGGGGCGGGCTCCCCCTCATTCGTTCTGTTGCTTCAGCGGCCTGGCGAGCAGTGCTTGAACCCGTAGCGCTCGCAGAAGGGGCTGCCGAGGATGGGCAGCCATGTCGGGATGTCGTGGAATTCGCGCGCGACTTCGGCGAGCACGGTGTCGTGGAAGGGCTGGTATTTGAAGCCTTGGCCATCGACGGCGTAGAAGGCGACGCCGTCCACCTCGAAACGTTTGGCGCTCACGCGCTCGAAGTAGGGTTCGAAGTCCGCCAGCTGGGGTTCGTCGTAGAGGAACACGCGGATGGGTTGGCCGTCGTACCGGCGGAAGTCGATGATCTGGTCGTCCTGCCGCGCATGGTGTTTGCCCACGCCGAAGACGGGCACGTATTGCTTGTGGTGGAAGGCGAGCATGGCCGCCGGGTTGTAGGTGCGGCCCATGAGGGTGGCGCCCGCCGGCAGGTCTTTCTCCAGCGCGGCGACCACGGCGGCGGTTTCGCGCAGGAAGACCGCGCGGTCGTAGATCTTGAAGGGCTGCCACCAGGCGAGCGGCGCCCAGGCGATGGCGGCGACCACGAGCAGGTGGGGCACCGAGAGCGCCACCGTCCACGTGAGGCAACGGCGCAGCGCGCGCGGATCCAGCCGCAGGCCGGCCCAGACCACGAACAGCGGCACGAAGCCCAGCACCCAGTGCAGGCCGATGGTGCGGCGCGTGCTCAGCAGCGCGAACAGGATCAGCGGGAACAGCCACAGCACGGCCAGGGTGCGGGAGGTGGTGGGCGAGACGCCGGGCGCCACGCGCGCGGCGGCGGCGCGCCACAGCAGCCAGGGCGTGAGCAGGTAGAGCGCCATCGCGAGGTACACACCGAAGGTCTCGAACGACCAGGCCGAGCCTTCGTTGCGGTTGAACACGTTGAACATCACGTTGCTCCAGCCGTGCGTGGCGTTGAAGGCGATGTTGAGCGCGATCGAGGGCAGGGCGAGCACGAAGATGAGGAACGGGGCCCACCAGCGTTCGCGCCGCCAGCCGAAGCAGTGCGCCGCGTAGGCGAAGCCCAGCAGCGCCGCGAAGTACTTGGAGAGGAAGGCCAGGCCGAGGAAGGCGCCGGCCAGCGCGTACCAGGGCACGCTGGCGCGCTGCGCGCTGGTGTCGGCGCGCAGGTAGCACCAGGCCGAGAGCACCATGAAGAAGATCAGCGGCGTGTCGGTGGTCACCAGCACGAACATCCACGACCAGGGCATCGCCAGGTAGACCGCGCCCGCCAGCCAGGCGCTGGCCTCGCGGTCTTCGGGCAGGAAGCGGCGCAGCAGGTCCACCACGCCGAGCGCGATGAGGCTGGTGAGCAGCAGCGTGAAGCTGCGCAGCGCCAGCGGGTGGTCGCTGATCTGGCGCAGCGCCGCGATCAGCCAGCCCACCATGGGCGGGTGGTCGGAGTAGCCCCAGGACGGGAACACGCCCCACTGGTAGAAGAAGGCCTCATCGCCGGTGATGGGGAAACCGGCGGCGATGACCAGCTTGAGCAGCAGGGTGGCGGCGAACGCGACCCAGAAGATCTGGCGCGAGGTGTGGGCGGAAAACTCGGAAGCGTGCATGGTCAGGGGGTCAGGCGTCCAGGGCGAGCAGGCTCACGCCCACCACGATCAGCGTGCAGCCGGCCACGCGCAGCCACGAGAAGGGTTCGCCGAGCCAGAGCACGCCCAGCGCGAGCGTGACCACGAAGCCCAGGCTCACCAGCGGGTAGGCCACGCTCACGTCCAGCCGCGAGAGCACCCACAGCCAGAGCACGGCGCTGGCGCCGTAGAGCATCAGGCCGACCCACACCAGCGGGCTGCTGAGCGCCTGCAGGTAGGTGCCGCCGACGTCGGCGGCGGCGCTGGGCGCGCCCATGCCGCGCTTCATGGCGATTTGCGCGGCCGAAGACAGCAGCACGCAGAACAGGGCCAGGCCCAGGGCGATGGATTTCATGGGAGGGGGTGTCCTGGGTTCAGAAACCGACGGTGGCCACGAAGCCGATGCCGCCCATCACGAGCAGCGTGGCCCAGCTGAACGGGTCTTTCAGCGCGAACTGCAGCGGGTCCTCGCCGTGCAGCTCGCGCCGCCCGGTCTTGAGCCAGATGCGCATGACCCACAGCAGCAGCACGGGCGCGGCGGCCCACAGCCAGTCGGCGTGGGCGTAGAGCTTCTGGCTGTTCTGGCTGTCGATGTAGAGCGTGAGCACCAGCACCGCCATGAAGCCGCTGGACATGCCCATGGCGCGCAGCGAGGCCAGGTCGCGCGGCTGGTAGCCCCGGCCGGGCGCGAGCGTGCTGCGGTCGTCCGCCAGCTCTTCGAGCTCGGCGCAGCGCTTGACCAGCGCCAGGCTCAGGAACAGGAAGATCGAGATCGCCAGCAGCCAGTTGGACAAGTCCACCCCCGAGGCCACCGCGCCCGCGCCGATGCGCAGCGTGTACAGGCCCGAGAGCACCAGCACGTCGATCAGCGCCAGCCGCTTGAGGTACATCGAGTAGGCGAGCGTGGTCACGGTGTAGGCCAGCAGCATCACGGCAAAGCCGATCGAGACCGCGAAGGCCAGCACGAAGGCCAGCACCAGCATGACCGCGCCCAGCCCCACGGCGGTGGTGATGCCGATGGCCCCCGAGGCCAGCGGGCGGTTGCGCTTGATGCGGTGCGCGCGGTCGTTGGGCAGGTCCAGCAGGTCGTTGACCAGGTAGGTGGCCGAGGCGCACAGGCCGAAGGCGATGAAGGCGAGGAAGACCGCGCCCCAGAGCGCCGGGTCCAGCGAGTGCGCCGCCAGCAGCGGGATGAACAGCAGGCCGTTCTTGGACCATTGCTTGAGCCGGATCGCGCGCAACACGGTCTTGAGGCTCAGCGGCTCGCGTTCGAACACCCGCGCCTGCGGGTGCGTGCGCTGCAGCGAGGCCACCACGCCGCTCGGGGCGTTCACCGCCACCGCCTCGGCGCTGCCGGCCCACACGTCGAGGTCGTCGCGGCTGTTGCCGGCGTAGGCCCAGCTGCCGTGCCCCTGGGCGCGGGCGTGGGCGTCGATCGCCGCGCGCTTGTTGCCGCGGCTGAGGTTGATGCCGTCGGCCTGCGCGTTGGTGCCCAGGCTGTCGTCGAACACGGCCAGGTGCGAGGCCACGTCCTGCACGATGCGCGCGTCGGCCGCGCTGGCGAGCACCAGGGGCCGGCCGCGCGCGTGTTCGTCGCGCAGGTACTGAACGAAGGGCTCGTTGTAGGGCAGGCGCGCGGGGTCGGGCCGCACCGCGCTGGCCAGCCGCTGCTTGAAGCCGGCCTTGCCCAGCGGGAGCCAGGTGAGCATGCGCAGCAGGTTCAGCGGGTTGGCGCGCACGAACAGCATGGCCGATTCGTGCAGGGTGTCGCTGCGCGTGAGCGTGCCGTCCAGGTCCACATAGAGCGGGCAGGCATCGGTCGGCGCGGGGGTGGTGTTGGGCGTCAAGGTGTGCGTCCAGGGAAGTGTGGGCCGATTTTAGGGGTCGGTCCTCACTTCCCTCGTGACGCGCCGGCCCGTTTCTCCCCGGTCCGTGCATTGCGCACGCTGCTGTGGTTTCGGCGCGCCGCGCCCGGGGGCTCAGCCCCTGACGGGTCGCGGCGGCAGCTTCAGGCGGCCGGCCAGCCAGTGCAGCGCGATCGCCGGCACCAGCAGGCACAACAGGCCCAGCGCCCAGGCGATCCACACCAGGGGCGTGACCCAGGCCATCAGGCCGCTGCCCGAGGGCAGAACCTGGCCCAGCCACTGCACCAGGCCCAGCCACGCGCCCTGCATGGTTTTCACCCAGGCCGGATCGACCCACAGGGCCAGCCAGTCGGGCACCGGCCATTGGCCCGCGGCGGTGGCCAGGTCGGTCGCTTGGCTCGTGCCCACCAGGGTCAGCAGCCATTCGGTGATCTGCACCGAGGCCGCGGCCAGGCCGGTCCAGCACAGGGCCAGCAGGCCGAACACCCCCCAGATGAGCGGCTTCATGACAGGGCTCCCACCGACCAGGCGACCCGGCGGGTCGCCGGCTGCTGCCGCCAGGCCCGGGTGAAGGTGTCCAGCAGGGCGGCTTCGCCATCGGCCTCGTGGCCGTCGGCCTGCACGATGGCCTGGCACAGGTCCACCACCAGCGTGCGCAGGGCGGGGTCGCGCACCTCGCCCAGCAGCTGCTGGCGCAGGGCGTCGTCCATGTCGGCCGAGCCGCTCCAGCGGCCCTGGGCGGCGGCCAGCAGGTCCTCGCAGAAGTGGTCGAGCACGGTCTTGAGGGCTCTGGCGCTCAGGCCCAGCCGGCGCGAGGCGCGGATGCGGTCGAGCGCGCGGATTTCGGTCAACGAGTAGTTGCCGTCGGCCACCAGGGCCATGGCCAGCAGGCGCGCGGCCGCCTGCGGGCTGTTGGTGGGATAGGTGCGCATGGGCGTCGATGTCCTTGGAGAGGGAAAGCCTCGACGATACGCAGTTTTGAACTTCGCAAAAAGCAGCAAATCAGAGAAGCAATATCCTAAAAATACGAAGCATGGATCCGGAACTCAACTACAAGCACCTGTATTACTTCTGGGTCACGGCCAAGGAGGGCGGCATGTCGCACGCGGCGGCCCGCCTGGGCATGGCGGTGCAGACCGTGAGCGCGCAGGTGCGCCAGCTGGAGCAGTCGCTCGGCCACGCGCTGTTCAAGCCGGCCGGGCGCGGCCTGGCGCTCACCGAGGCCGGGCAGACCGCGCTGGCGCTGGCCGAGCAGATCTTCTCGCTCGGCGAACAGCTGCGTGGCGCGGTGAGCGATGCCGCCAGCCAGCAGCGGGTGCGCCTGGTGGTGGGCATCTCCGACGGCCTGCCCAAACTGGCGGTGCGCGAGCTGCTCGCGCCGGTGCTGACCGAAGCGAACCTGCGCCTGCTCTGCCACGAGGACAGCTTCGACGACCTGCTGGCCGCGCTCGCGCTGCACCGGCTCGACGTGGTGCTGTCCGACCGGCCCGCGCCGGCCAACCCCAACCTCAAGCTGTACAGCCACGCGCTGGGCGCCTCGCCCCTGGGCTGGTACGCGCCCCCGGCCCTGCTGGCCCAGGCGCGGAGCGACTTTCCGCGCGGCCTGTCGCAGGTGCCGGTGCTGCTGCCCACGGCGCAGTCCTCGGTGCGCCTGCGCATCGACCAGTGGTTCGAGCGCCAGCGGGTGGCGCCGCGCGTGGTGGGCGAGTTCGAGGACAGCGCGCTGTTGGCCACCTTCGGCGCCTCGGGCATGGGCGTGCTGCCGGCCGCCGAGCGCATGCGCGAGCAGCTCGCGCAGGCCTATGGCCTGGCCTGGGTCGCGCCCTGCGACGGGGTGCAGGAGCATTTTTATGCGATCGGCACCGCGCGCAAGGTGCAGCACCCGCTGGTGCAGTGCCTGCTCAGCGCGGCGATCGCCTGAGCCGCCCGCGGGCGACCGCCACGAAGGCCAGACCCACCAGCAGGAACACCACCAGCAGGCCCAGCGCGTTCAGCAGGGTGCGTGGGTAACCCAGCGTGGCCACGTCGATGAACGGGTAGGGGTAGGTCCCGAGCCAGAGGCCGCGCAGCAGCGCGTAGCCCAGGTAGGCCAGCGGCCAGGCGGCCCAGGCCAGCGGCGCGCGCCAGGCCATGTGGGCGGGCGGCACCGCCAGCCACCAGTGCAGCACGCCCAGCAGCGGCACGGCGTAGTGCAGGGTGATGTCGGCCAGCTTCTGCAGGCCCTGCGGATCCCACACGTGGCGCAGCAGCAGGTGGTAGGTGAGGCCCACCAGCGCGATGTTCACGGCCACCGCCGTGGCGACCCCGGGCCGCCGGAACCAGCGCCCGGCGGCGTTGCCCGGCCGCCAAAGCGCCAAGCTCAGGCTCACGGCCACCAGCAGGTTGGTGAGCACCGTGAAATAACCGAGGTAGACCACCAGTCCGCCCAGGGGCGTGCCACCTTGCGCGACGACCAGCCGCAGCGAGAGCCACAGCTGCAGGCCCAGGCCGAACCAGGCGAGTGCGGCCACCAGAAGGCTCAGGCGCGGGTGGCGCCAGGGCATGTCAGCGCGCGGCCGGGGCCGTGTTGGCGGCGCAGACGAAGACGCATCCCGGCGGTGTGCGGCCGACGAAGCGGCCGTCGGGGCACTGCAGCACATCCTGCGTGCACATGATGGGTGAGCGCTCGCTCGCGGGCGGTGTGGGCGTGGTGGTGGAGCAGGCGGCCAGCCACGGCAGCAGCGTGGCGATGCAGAGCGCGAGTTTTTTGTTCATGGGCTGCAGGGTCAGCGCGGTTCGCCGCCGGTGTCAATGGGCGGGGCGGGCGGCGCGATGGCGGGTGGGGCGGCGGGCTCCGTGGTGTCGATGCCGAAGGCGGCCGCGCGCGCGCGCACCCGGGTCGCGGTCTGGATGTCCCAGACCGCCACGAACATCGCGGCGATCACCGGACCGATCACGAAACCGTTGATGCCCATGACCGCGATGCCGCCCACCGTGCTGATCAGCACCAGGTAGTCCGGCATGCCGGTGTCCTTGCCGACCAGCAGCGGGCGCAGCACGTTGTCGACCAGGCCGATCACCAGCACGCCGTACAGCGCCAGGCCCACGGCCTGCCAGACCTCGCCGGTGGCGAACAGCCAGATCGCCACCGGGCCCCAGACCAGGCCCGCGCCCACCGCCGGCAGCAGCGAGAGCACCGCCATCAGCACCGCCCACAGCAGCGCGGCGTTCACGCCCAGCACCCAGAACGCCAGGCCACCCAGCGCGCCCTGCACCAGCGCGACCACGAGGTTGCCCTTCACGGTGGCGCGCAGCACGGTGCCGAACTGCTCCAGCAGCTCCTGCTTGTCGTCGGGCGGCAGGGGGATCGCCAGGCGGATCGAGCGCACGAGGGAGCCGCCGTCGCGCACCAGGAAGAAGGCCAGGTAGAGCGCGATGAACAGGCCGATCACCAGGCCCAGCATGTCCTGCCCCAGGTTGAAGGTCTGCGTGGCGATGAACTGGCTGCCCTGCGTGAGCGCCTGCGTGAGCTTGCGCTGGATCAGGTCGAAATTGCCCAGGCCGAAGCGCGCGAGCAGGTCGGTGAGCCAGTCGGGCAGGGCGTTGAACACGCCGCGCAGCCACTGCGCGGGCTTGATCTCGCCCGACTCGATGCGGGCGTAGAGCTGGCTGGCCTCGCGCGTCAGCGAGGCGGCCACCAGCACCGTGGGCAGCACCACGATCACCACGGCGGCCAGCATGGTGGTCAGCGCCGCGAGGTTGCGGCGCTGGCCCATGCGCGGCAGCAGCCAGCGGTTCAGCGGGGCGAACAGCAGCGCGATGATCGCGCCCCAGAGGATGGTGCCGTAGAAGGGCAGCAGGATCCAGATGAAGGCGACCGTCACCGCCCCCAGCAGCACGCGCAGCATGAGCGAACCGGAGACCGGCGACATGGACGGCGGGCTGGGGCGGGGCGGCTCGGGCGTCTGGGCCGGTGGCGCTTCGTTGGAAGGTGGCATGGGCGCTGAGGGGAGAAAAAGGGTGCTCAAAGTATGGGGCCGATTGCGCCACCCTTGGAAAGCTGTTTAAATGCCATCCATATGGAATCCATATGGATGGTGAAATGACCGACCGAACCCTCGAACCCAAGCCCCGCATCGGGGACTCCGAAAAGATGACCGTGAACCTCGGCGTGGTCGATCTTGGCCAGGTGGACCTGCTGGTGCAGGAAGGTTTCTATTCGAATCGGTCCGACCTGGTCCGCACGGCGGTGCGCAACCTGCTGACCCAGCACGGCGACACCTTGCGGCAGACCGTCGCGCGCCGCACCCTCACTTTGGGCCTGCAGCACCTCGGCCGGGCCGATCTCGAGCGCGCCGTGGCGGCGGGCGAGCGCCTGCGCGTGCAGGTCGTGGGCCTGGCGCGCATCGACGACGACGTCACGCCCGAGCTCGCGCGCGCCGCGATCGAGTCGGTCTCGGTGCTCGGCGCCTTCCACGCCAGCGCCGCGGTGCGCCGCGCGCTGGCCGACCGCACCGTCTGAACCGGTTTTTTTCCTCTGTCTTCCTCCTTCGAAAGCGCCCATGACCCCCCATCCCACGATCCCGGTGAGCGTGCAGCACACCATTGAGCAGGCCCTGGCCCGCGCCGGGCTGGACGGTCGCCCGGGCCCGTTGCAGGGGGTCACCGACACCATCCGCCAAGCGCTGGCGGGCGCCGGTCTGGCCGACGTGTTCGCGCCGCGCCGCCCGGCCCCGTCCCCCACGGCAGCTGCGGGCGCCGAGGTCATCGACGTCGTCGCACGCGACCCGGGCGAGGGCCAGTTCCTGCGCCGCCGCTTCACCCATCCCACCGGGTCGCGCGACTACAAGCTCTACCTGCCCGCCGCGCGCGCCGGCGCGGCCAGCGCCGCGCCCCTGCCGCTGGTGGTGATGCTGCATGGCTGCACGCAGTCGGCGGACGACTTCGCCGCCGGCACGCAGATGAACCGCCTGGCCGACGCCCAAGGTTGTCTGGTGGTCTACCCCGAGCAGCCCGCGGGCGCCAACCCATCGCGCTGCTGGAACTGGTTCCGCGCCGAGGACCAGGGGCGCGAGGGCGGCGAGCCCGCGCTCATCGCGGGCATCGTGCGGGCCGTGGCGGCCGAGCACGCGGTGGACCCGCGCCGCATCTTCGTGGCCGGCCTCTCGGCCGCCCGGCCGGCGCGGCAATGGCGGTGATCCTGGGCGAGACGCACCCCGATCTGTTCGCCGCCGTGGGCGTGCATTCGGGCCTGCCCTACCGCAGCGCGAGCGACATCCCCTCGGCGCTGGCCGCGATGAAGGGGCGGGGCGCGGCCGCGCCGCCGCCCACCGGGCGGGCCGTGCCCACCATCGTCTTCCATGGCGACCGCGACCACACCGTGCAGGCGCGCAATGGCGAGCGCGTCGTCGAACACGCCGCCCAGGCCCACGGCCCGCAAGGCCTGCACGTCCACACCGAGACGGCCACCGTGCCCGGTGGCCGGCGCTACACCCGCACCGTGCACGCCGACGCGGCGGGCCGGCCCTGGGTGGAGTGGTGGACCCTGCACGGCGCCGGCCATGCCTGGTCGGGCGGGCATGCGTCGGGTTCGTACACCGACGGCAGCGGCCCCGACGCCTCGGCCGAGATGCTGCGTTTCTTCCTGGCCCAGTCGCCCGCGCCATGACGCCGCCACGCCCGTCCTCTGCGTCGCTGGCCGCGCGCGCCGGCCTGCTGCTGGCCCGTTTCGACGGCGCGGTGATGCGTGTCGAGTCCACCCGGCCCATCGCCGAGGGGTCTGGGGCTCGCCATGCCCTGGCCCCCGCCACCTGGGCGGCCCTGCAGGCGTGGTGCTTCACTGGCGCGCGCTTTGCGCTGGCCACGCTGGCGCAGGGGCCAGCGGCCGAGCGGGCCGGGCTGGTCGAGGCGTTCTCGCGCCGGCTCGACGGCAGCGAGCAGCTCGCCGCCGCCGGTGGTGCGCTCGCGGGCCTGCTGCTGCGCCTGCGCGTGAAGGGCCAGGACGCGATGTGGTGGCGCCAGCGCCAACCCTCGGACCCCTGGGACGCCGGTTACCTGATCGGCGAACCGCAGGCCCTGCGCGCCTTCCGGCCGCGCCGCGCCACGCTGATGGTGGCCGAGCCCGACCTGGACGGGGCCGCGCTGAGCGAGGCCGTGCAGACCCTGGCCGCGAACAGCGCGGGCTTTCACCAGCCGGTGCGGCTGCTGGTGTTGGGCCGCAGCATCGACGCCCGGGCCTGGTCCAGCACGCCGAGCAATTCCGTGGCCATCACCGAGATCGCCTGGCCTTCCGAGGCCGTCGGCCCGGCCGCGAGCGCCTCCACCGCCAGCGCCAGCCGGTAGGCCCGCTCCAGGGCCTCGGCCAGGGCCAGCGCGTCGGGGCCGGGCGGCATCGGGGTCCCTACAGGGCGCGCGCCAGCATCAGCGCACCCAGGGCGATGAACACGCTGTAGAGCGCGCGCTGGAACACCAGCAGCGGCAGGCGCCGGCGCAGCACCGAGCCGAGCCAGAGCCCGGTGAAGGCCGCCCCCAGCGCGATGGCGTGGCCCGCCAGCGGCACCGCCGCGCCGCTGAGCACGGCCAGCGGCCCGAGCCGCAACGCCAGGGCCAGCGTGGCCACCAGGAAACTCAGGCCCAGGGCCTGGATCATCACGTCCTTCTCCAGCCGCAGCGACTGCAGGTACGGCACCATGGGCATCACGAACACCCCGGTGGCGGCGGTGAGCAGGCCCGAGAGCGCGCCCGCCACGCCGCCCAGCGGGCGCGCGAAGCGGCCTGGATCGGGCAGGGCCGCCCTGGCCAGGCCCCACAGGCCGTAAACCACCAGCACCGTGCCCAGGGTGAGGCGCGCGCCCGCGCCGGCGCTGCCCAGATCGGGCAGCGGGCTGAACACCGTGGCCGCCGCCAGCATCAGCCACATGGGCCACAGGCGGCGCGCCAGGGCACGGGCGTGCGGCCCGATGCATTGGGCGATGTTCGTCAACAGCGAAGGCAGCAGCATCAGCGTGGCCGCGGTGGCGGCGGGCATGAACAGGCCGAGCAGCGCGACGGAGAAGGTCGGCAGGCCCATGCCGGAAATGCCCTTGACCGCGCCAGCGGCCAGAAAAACGACGGCGATCAGCCCGAGCAGCAAGAGGTCCATGGGTCGGCATGGTGCGGTCCGGGGCCCGGTCTGTCCATCGCGCATCGCCAGAGGTATCCTTCGCCGATTCCGGAGGATCGCCCATGACCGCCCCCCGCGCCGCGCCCACCTACCGCATCGACCCGTTCGACCTGCGCCTGTTCGCCGCCGTCGTGGAGCACGGCTCCATCACCGCCGGGGCGCGCCACATCCACCTCTCGCTGGCCGCGGCGAGCACGCGGCTGCAGCAGCTGGAGCACGCGCTCGGCGCCACCCTGCTGCGGCGCTCCAAACAGGGCGTGCGCACCACCGACGCCGGCCGCACCTTGCTGCTGCACGCGGCGCGCCTGCAGCGCGGCATGGAAGCGCTGCACGCCGACATGGCGGCCCATGCCCACGGCGTGCGCAGCACGGTGCGAGTGATCTGCAACACCGCCGCCATGACCGAGCACCTGCCGGGGCTGCTCGGCCGCTTCCTGGTCGAGCACCCGGACATCGACGTCGACCTGCGCGAACTCAGCAGCCTCGACGCGCTGCTCGGCATGCGCCAGGAGCAGGCCGACATCGGCATCGTGTCCGACCACGTGGGCACCGAAGGCCTGGCCACCCGGGTCTTCCGCGAAGACCGGCTGGTGGCGGTGCTGCCCCGGCAGGGCGCGCGCGCCACGCGCCGACCGCTGCCTTTCGTGGACTTGCTGGACCGCCCCTTCGTCGGGCTGCCGGTGGAGAGCGGCCTGAGCCGCCTGCTGCACGACCAGGCCTTGCAGCATGGCCGGGGCCTGCACCACCGGGTGCGGGTGCGCGGGCTGGACGCGGTGATGCAGCTGGTGGGCGAGGGCGTGGGCGTGGCGGTGGTGCCGCAGGCCACGGCGCTGCGCCTGGCGAACGAGCGCGTGGTGGTGCGCCCGCTCGGCGATGCCTGGGCCACGCGGCGCCTGCTGCTCTGCACGGCCGGCGATGCGCCGCCCGGCGCGGGGGCGGCGGCCCTGCACGCCTTCCTCGCCCGGCACAGCGAGGCCTAGGGCCGGGCGCCGCGCCGAGGCCCACGCCAGTGGGTGGCCGCGCCGAGGCGCCGTGAGGGTCTCTCGGCGCTTTTTTCATGGCGAAACGCCGTGCAATCCCTCCCAACCGTTCGTCGGATTGATTTTTAACAATCTTTTAACTAATTGTTAACTAATATAAGTGAGTGAGTGCTCGCGGCTGCTATCGAATATAGAGCTGAAAATTTGTCCAAAATTTGGATGGTATTTCAAAAAACACAATAAAAACAACAATCTTTTAACAATTGAATTCATGCTCAGGCATGTTTTTTCCTACAGCACTTTTTCAAAGTCATGACTTTTAACGCACTAATTCAGTCGTGAATTTGTAACAAGCTGCACGCCCCGATACAGTGCGCACCTGTAACCAAATGCATTGAAGTGCCTGGGCCCCGGTCCATGCGCCGCCGTGCGATGGCGTTTCAGGTCCACCGGGCCGGGCGCCCCAAGGGACACGCGACGGTCGTTCGCGTGCCACTCAGAGGGAAAAAACATGCTTCGATTTTTTGCACGTGGCCAGGCCACGGGTGAGGGCGCGCCTGCGCGTTCGCCAGCCTTCCTGCGCGCGTTCGGCCGGCCCGTTCGCGCGCTCGGCCTGTGGGCGGCGGCCACGGTGTTCTCGGTGGGCGCGGCCCAGGCCACGCTGGTGGTGAGCCAGGCGGTGAGCGCCAGCACGATCGCGGTGGGCGACCGCACGCGACTGACCATCACCATCAGCAACAGCGACACGCAGGAAGACAACGCCGCGCTGACCAACACCCTGCCGCCGCAGCTGCGGTTCTATCCCGCCGGCCATCCGGGCTACGTGGCCCCCACGAGCACCTGCGCCGGCGCGTCGATCAACCTCGGCGCGGGCCCCGGCGGCGTCGACCGGCTCCAGGTCAGCGGCTTCACCATCCCGCCCCACGTCGGCGGCGTGGACGGCAGCTGCACGATCTCGGTGGACCTCACCTCCTACGACGGCGGAGACATCTGGGACAACGTCATCAACCCCGGCGACCTCTCGCCCGCGGCGGTCTCGGCGGCGACGCAAAGCGTGTCGGTCACCGAACTCAGGAACCCCACGGTGTCCAAGAACCTGGGCGGCGCCACGCTCACCCAGGGCCTCTCGCGCACCGCGACCATCACGCTGAGCAACCCCAACAGCGCGTACAACATCCCGCTGACCAGCTTCACCGACAACCTGCCTTCCAACCTGCAGGTCACCGGCGTGGTCTCCAACACCTGCGGCAGCACGGCGGGTTTCACGGCCAGCAGCGTCACCCTCACCGGCGGCGCGATTCCCGCCGGCTCACCCGGCACCTGCCAGCTGCAATTCACCGTGCGCGGCGTGCTGCCGGCCGCCACCGCCTCGCTGGCCGACGTCAACAGCCTGCCCGCCGGCGCCGTGGGCAACACGCGTGGCCTGACCTCGCCCGCGGACACCACCAACATCACCGTCAACAGCCCGATCACGGTGGCCAAGGGCTTCTCGGTCACGCCGCTGACGGCGGGCGCCGACTCGCTGATGACCGTGCGCATCGGCAACAACAGCGCCGCCGCGCTCACCGGCGTCGGCCTGAGCGACACCACCGTGGGCGCGCGCTGGCCGGCCGCGCTGACCAACTCGGGCGCCATCGGCGCGGCCCAGCTCAGCGGTTGCGGCGCGGGCGCGAGCCTGGTCGCCGGGCCCGGGGGCCAGGGCTTCGTGCTCGCGGGTGCCGAGATCGCCGCCGGCGGCGAATGCCGCGTCCAGTTCAACGTCACCTCGACCACCACCGGCACCCACACCAACGCGCTGCCCAGCGGCGCGGTGAGCAACACCCAGGGTTTCACCTCGCCCGCGAGCTCGGCGCCGATCGAGGTGCGCGACAACGCGCTCACGGTCGCCAAGGCGATCACCCCGACCACCGTGGCGCCCGGCGACGTGGCGCTCTTCTCGGTGGCGGTCACTTCGTTCAGCCTCACGCCGCAGACCAGCGTGAACTTCACCGACACCCTGCCGGCGGGCATGGTCTACGTGGACGCCACCACCGGCGGCATCACGCCCGTCATCAGCGGCGGCTGCAGCTTCGCCGGCGGCGTGCCCATGCCCACGCCGCTGGCCACCACGCCGGGTTTCAGCTTCAACTTCCCCGGCGCCGCACCGGGCGGCACCACCTGCGTGGTGAGCTTCACCGCGCGCGTGCCGGCCAACGCCGTGCCGGGCGCCACGCTCACCAACAGCAGCTTCAGCGCCGGCAACGGCACGGTCACGGGCAGTTCGGGCGCGGTGAGCCTCACGGCGGTCAACCCGCTGGTGGTCACCAAGACCTTCGACGGCGTGACCGCGCGCCAGCGTTTCCAGGGCGCGCCCTCGGTGGCGCAGATCGAGCTGACCAACAACAACTTTTCGGCGCTCGCCGGCCTCGCCTTCAGCGACAGCCTGCCCGCCGGTCTGCGCGTGGCCGACCCGGCCAACGCCACCACCACCTGCGGCGGCAGCGTCAGCGCCAACCCGGGCGACACGTCCTTCTCGCTCAGCGGCGGCAGCCTGCCGGCGCGCGCGGGCACCAGCCCCTTCTCGCCCGGCCAGTGCAGCGTGCGCGTGAACGTGGTCGGCGGCACGATCGGCGTGCACACCAACAGCATCCCGGCCTACAACGGCAGCAACGCGGCCGCCACCGTCAGCGCCACCGGCACGGTGGCGAACGTGCCCGGCACCACGGTGCGCAACCTCAACGCCACCTCCGCCACGCTGGAGTACCTGCCCGCGCTGACCGTGGCCAAGACCTTCCTGACCAACCCGGTGCAGGTGGGTGGCACCAGCCGCGTGCGCATCACGCTGGGCAACACCGGCAACGGCCAGCTCACCGGCGTGCGCGCCACCGACCCGCTGGCCGGCACCGGCCTCACGCTCGCGACCCCGGCCAAGGCCAGCACGACCTGCGCCGGCCCGGTGGTGCTCAACGCGCCCGACGGCGGCAGCACCGCCTCGATCAGCGGCGCCACCATCGCCGGCGGCACCAGCTGCGACTTCCTGTTCGACGTGCTGAGCACCAGCGGCACACCGTCGGTGAACACGCTCGCGCCCGGCGCCGTCACGGCCGACGGCGGCGTGGCCAGCACCGGCACCACCACGGCCACGCTCAACAAGGTCACCAGCCGCGTGAACCTGACCAAGAGCTTCGCGCCCACCTCCATCGCCGGGCCTGGCAGCGTCTCGCGCCTGACCATCGTCATCGACAACACCACCGCCACCGCGCTGACCGAGCTCGCGGTGGCCGACAACATGCCCGCCGGCATGGTGGTCGGCGTGGTGCCCAACGCCGCCACCACCTGCCCGGGCGGCCGCGTGGAGGCCGTGACCGGCACGCGCGTGGTGCGCCTGAGCGGCGGCACGCTCGCGGGCAACGCGAGCTGCACGGTCTCGGCGGACATCACCTCCAGCGTCGTCGGCACGCTCAACAACACCCTGCCGGCCGGGGCCATCACCAACACCCAGGGCGTGACCAACGCCAGCCCCTTCACCGCCAACCTCGGCGCGCTCGCGGGCATGGGCGTGGAGAAACACTTCGAGCCCTCCGCCGTGGCGGCGGGCCAGCCCGCGCGCCTGGTGATCCAGGTGCGCAACTCGCTGCCGCAGCCGCTCACCAACATCTCCACCACCGACCACCTGCCCGCCGGCATGGTCGTGGCCAGCCCGGCCAATGTCAGCACCACCTGCGCGGGCGCGGTGATCACCGCCGTCGGTGACAAGGTCTCGTTCCGGGGCGCGCAGCTGCCCGTCGGCCCCAGCGTCTGCGAGGTGCGCGTCAACGTGGTCGTGCCGGTCGCGGGCGCCTACGTCAACACCATGCCGGGCGGCACCGTGATCGCCAACGACGGCGCGGTGACCAACCCGCAGCCCGGCCCCAGCGCCACGCTGCACGTGCTGCAGCCACCCACCATCGCCAAGGCGTTCGCGCAGGGCACCGTGGCACCTGGCGTGGCCAACCGCCTCACGGTGACCATCAGCAACCCCAACGCCGCCCAGGCCCTGACCGGTGTCGTGCTGCGCGATCCGCTGCCCACCGGCCTGTTCGTGGCCCAGGTGCCCAACGCCTCGACCACCTGCGCGGGGGGCACGGTGAGCGCCGTCGCCTCGGCCGACAGCGCCCAGATCGCCGGCGCCACCGTGCCGGCCGGGGGCTCGTGCAGCTTCGCCTTCGACACCGTCTCCAACGTGCCGGGCCTGTACACCAACACCATCCCCGCCGGTGCGATCACCAGCAACGAGGGGGTCAGCAACCCCGACCCGGCGAGCGCGCCGGTGCGCGTGCTGGAGCCGCCCACGGTGGTGAAGGCCTTCGTGCCGCCGAGCATCTCGCCCAACGGCGTGTCCCGCCTGACCATCACGCTGGGCAACGCCAACCCGGCGGCCCAGACGCTGGCGCAGGCGCTGGACGACACGCTGCCGGCCGGCGTGCTGGTCGCGCCCACGCCCGCCATCGGCGGCACCTGCAGCACCGGCTCGGTCACGGCCGCGGCCGGCACGGCGCTGGTGCGCTACGCCAGCGGCGCGAGCATCCCGCCCGGCGGCTGCACGATCTCGGTGAACGTCACGGCCAGCGTGGCCGGCACCTACCCCAACCGCATCCTGGCCGGCGCGCTGCGCACCGACGCGGGCAGCAACCCCACGCCGGCCGAGGCCCCGCTGGTGGTCAGCCCGCTGGGTTCCATTTCCGGCCGCGTCTACCTCGATGCCAACAACGACGGCGCCTTCACCGCCGGTGAAGCGCCGCTGGCCGGCCAGGCCGTGAGCCTGCTGCGCGCCAGCGACGGCCAGGTGCTGCAGAAGACCACCACCGACGCGGGCGGCTTCTACGTGTTCAGCGGCCTGGTGGATTCCGCCACCCTGGGCTCGGCCTACACCGTGCGCTACCTGCGCTCGGGCAGCGACTCGGTGGGCGGCAGCGCGCTCGCGCCGTCGAGCGCGCTCAACGCCTCGAGCCGCAGTTACCAGGCCCGCGTGAGCGCCGCGACCGCGGCCGAAGCCAGCCTGGTGGGCGGCACCGGCCAGGTGGCCACGCCCAGCGTGGACGGCAGCAACGCGGTCTCGCTGCGCAGCGGCATCCGGCTCGACGCGGCCGGCGGCAACGTGGCCAGCTCGGTGGGCAACCACTTCGGTGAACTGCGCGCGTCCGAGATCGCTGGCCAGGTCTACCGCGACGACAACCACAACGGCGTGCCCAACGGCACCGAGCCCGGCCTGCCGGGCGTGCAGATCACGCTGGTGGGCGTGGACGACCGGGGCAACCCGGTCTCGCTGACCACCACCACCGACGCCAGCGGCCGCTACCGCTTCACCGACCTGCGGCCCAGCTGCAGCCCGCTGGCGGCCCCGACCTGCCCGGGCTACGTGGTCACGCAGGGCGCGCAGCCCGCCGGCACGGTCAACGGCATTCCCACGGCCGGCACGGTCAACGACCTGGGCTCGGGCGGCGCCACCGGCACCGCCGGCACGGCCTCGAACAACGCGCCCGCCATCAGCCACGGCGCACCGGCCTACAGCATCCCGGCCGGCACCAGCCGCATCGCCGGCATCGTGCTGCCGCCCAACGCGCGCTCGGCCGGCAACAACTTCGGCGAGATCGGCAACGACCGCAGCATCAGCGGCCGCATCTTCACCGACGGCAACGGCGACGGCGCCTTCAACGGCAGCGATGCCGGCGTGGGCAGCGGCGCGGGCGGCGCGAACAACGTGCCGCAGACGCTGACACTCACCGGCAACGACCTCAACGGCAACCCGGTGTCGATCACCACCACCACCGACGCCAGCGGCCAATACAACTTCACCGGCGTGCCGCCGGGCACCAGCTACACGGTCACCTGCACCACCTGCGCGCCCCCGGCCGGCTTCCTCAACAGCACCGCGCCGCTGGCCTGGCCGGGCAGCACCGGCGGCACGGCCGGCGGCACCCAGGCCGTGCCCGCGATCACCGGCATCGACCTCAGCGGCGTGAAGACCGCCTCGGTGGACAACCACTTCACCAAGACCCTGCCGGGCAGCCAGATCTCGGGCGTCGTCTACTTCGACCCCGACAACAGCGGCGGCGTGTTCACGCCCGACGACCAGCCGGTGCCGGGCCGCCCCCTGGAGCTGCGCGACCAGGCGAGCAACGCGCTGATCGCCACCACCACCACCGACGCCAGCGGCGCCTACAGCTTCAGCGGCCTGCCGGTGGGCAACTACCGCGTGCTCATGCCGGCGCTGCCGACGGGCACCACCCACGGCATCACCAGCGCCGGCACGCTGGCGGGCGCGCCCAACGGCACGCCCAGCGCGCCGGGCGCGGCGCCCGCGTCCATCGCCAACATCGCCGTGGCCGCGAACCAGAGCACGGCGCACCACAACTTCCCGCTGGTCGCCAACATCCAGATCGCCGGCCGCGTCTACGAAGACCGCGACTTCGACGGCCAGTTCGGCGGCACCGACGTGGGCCTGCCCGGCGGCACCCTGGGCCTGGTCGGCACCGACGCGTTCGGCAACGCCATCACGCGCTACACCACCACCAACGCCAGCGGCCAGTACAGCTTCACCGGCCTGGCGCCGGGCAACTACACCGTGCGCCAGACCCAGCCGCTGGGCTACACCAGCGTGGCCAACACGCCCGGCCCCGTGACCGGTGGCAGCGCCGGCACCGTGGGTCCGCTCGGTGGCGCCGTGGAGACCATCGCGCTGCGCTTCGTCGCCACGCCCGGCGCGGCGCTGCAGGTGAACTTCGGTGAAACGCAGGGCGAGGGCGTGCGCGGCTACAAGTCCGTTCGCATCGTCTCGCCGGCCGCCGCCCTGGGCGTCTCGCCCGGTGCCGAGGTGGTCTGGCAGGTGATCTACCAGAACGACAGCGCCTACCCGGTCACGGTGGACGTGCGCGACACGCTGCCCGACTTCATGACCCGCGCCGGCGCGCCCGCCATCACCCATGGCGGCGGCAACGGCGGCGTGTTCACGCCCAACGCCGGCTTCACCGGCACCGCGGGCGGTGACCTGCTGGGCTCGGCGAACCTGCCCGCAGGCGCCTGGGTGTCGGTCGACATCCCGGTGATCGTCACGGCCGGCGCCACCACCACGCGCTTCAACCAGGCCACGGCCGGCCCCACCGGCATCCGCACCGACGCGGTGGACAACGGCACGCCCACCGGCGGGCCGGGCCAGCCGCCCTCGGGCGTGATCCCACCGGGCAGCGTGCCGCAGACGCCGTACCAGACCCCGGGCCTGGACGCCACCGGCGTGCCGCTGTCCTCGCTGCCCGCCGCGCTCTCGGGCTTCGTCTGGCGCGACAACAACGGCGACCGCCGCCGCGACGGCAATGACACGCCCATCCCCGACTGGGCGGTGGAAGTGGTCGGCAGCGACGGCCAGGCCGTGGCCTGCCGCCTGGTGCCGTCCAACAGCGCGCAGGGTTGCGTGAGCATGCCCGACGGCCGCAGCCTGTTCCGCACCGGGGCCGACGGCGCCTACGGCGTGATCGGCCTGGTGCCCGGCGACTACAAGGTGTACTTCCGCGACCCGGCCAACAACGTCATCTACGGCACGCCGCAGAACAGCGGCGCCGACACGAACTCGCGCCTGGCCCGCGAGCGCGACCACCTGGCCGTCTCGCTGCAGCCCGGCGCCAACCTGCAGCAGCAGGACCTGCCGCTCGACCCCTCGGGCGTGGTCTACGACGCCAACACCCGCGCGCCGGTCGACGCCTCGCTGGTGCGCTTCTGCGGCCCGGCCGGCTTCAACCCCGCCACCATGCTGGTGGGTGGCGCGAGCTACGTGGCCGTGGGCAACTGCGCGCAGATGACCACCGGGCCGCTGGGCTTCTACCAGTTCCTGCTGGCCCCGGGCGCGCCCACCGGCGAGTACACGCTGAGCGCCTCGGCGCCCAACTACGCGCCCACGCCGATCGCCTCGATCCCGCCGGCCCCTGGCGTGTTCACGCCCTCGGGCGCCTCGCCCTACCTGGTGCAGGCCCAGGCCGGCCCGCCGCCGATCGGCCAGCCCACCACCTACTACCTGCGCCTGAACCTGGCGCCGGGCATGCCCGACCTGATCCACAACCACATCCCGCTGGAGCCCTTCAACGGCGCCGGCCTGTTCCTGCAGAAGCAGGTGCTGCGCGACGTGGTCGAGATCGGTGACTCGGTGCAGTACACGCTGCGCGTGCAGAGCCCCAACGGCGCGGCGAGCAACGTGGTCATCACCGACAGCCTGCCGGCCGGTCTGCGCCTGATCCCGGGCACGGTGGCGCAGGACGGCGTGGTCGTGGCCGACCCGGCCGGCTCGCCCGGCCCGGTGCTGAACTTCGCGCTGGGCAACTTCGCCGCCAACACGCCGGTCACCGTGACCTACCGCGTGCGCGTCGGTGTCGGCGCCCAGCAGGGCGATGGCATCAACCGAGCCCAGGCCGCGGGTGTGGTGGGGGGCGTGCCCGTCACCTCCAACCGCGCGCAGGCCCGCATCCGCATCACTGGCGGCGTGTTCTTCCAGGAAGCCTGCGTGATGGGCAAGGTGTTCATGGACTGCAACCGCAACCGCATCCAGGACGCCGAGGAAGTCGGCATCCCCGGCGTGCGCCTGTACCTGCAGGACGGCACGCACCTGGTCTCCGACAGCGAAGGCAAGTACAGCATCTGCGGCCTGCCCGCGCGCACCTCGGTGCTGCGCGTGGACCCGACCACGCTGCCCGCCGGCAGCCAGCTCGTGACCAGCAGCAACCGCAACGCGCTGGACGCCGGCAGCCTGTTCCTCGACCTCAAGTTCGGCGAGCTGCACCGCGCCGACTTCATCGAAGGCAGCTGCTCGCCCGCCGTGCTCGAGCAGGTGGAAAACCGCCGCCGCCTCGGCCAGATCGTCGCCCCGCTGGTCGACCCACCGACACCCACCCCGCGCGTCTTCCGCTCCGGCCCGCCGGCCCGCGTGGGAGGTGCGAAATGAAAGCCCGTCTTCCCATGCGATCCGCTCTGACCTCGGCCGTGCTGCTCCTGCCCCTGGGCCTGGCGCTCGCGCAGACCACCGCGCCCCTGGCCCCGCGTTTCACGCCCCTGGCCCCGGGCAGCTACCCGGCCCGGGGCCCGGGTGAGACCGCGCTGCCCGCGCCCACCACCGCGCTGCCGCTGGCCGCGAACTGGCGCGCCACCAGCCTGGCCGACCACGGCCAGCTGGTGCTCGAGGCCGCGCAGGACCAGGTCGCCGCCGACGGCCGCTCGGTCGTGCTGCTCACCCTGCGCCTGTTCGACCGCGACGGCCAGAAAGTGACCACGCCCACCGACGTGACCGTGGCCACCACCCGGGGGCGCGTGCGCCTGCCCGATGCCGCCGTGGACGAACCGCCGCGCCAGAACCTGCGCCTCACGGTGCGCGGGGGCGAGGCCGTGGTCGAACTCGTCGCGTCCTATGAGCCGGGCGATGCCGAGCTGCAGGTGCAGTCCGGCAACGTGGTGGTGCACGGGCGCGTGGGCATGGTGACCGAGCGCCGGCCCATGATCGCCGTCGGCGTCATCGAAGGCACGCTCGACCTCAGCCGCCTCAAGGCCTCGCAGGTCAGCCCGGCGCGCGAGAACGACGGCTTCGAGCTCGAGATCCAGCGCCACGTCAACGGCTTCGACAACGGCAAGGGCTCGCTCGGCGCGCGCACCGCGTTCTTCCTCAAGGGCGTGGTGAAAGGCGAGACCCTGCTCACCCTGGCCTACGACTCCGAGAAGGAAAGCCGGGGCCGGCTGTTCCGCGACATCCAGCCCGACCAGTACTACCCGATCTACGGCGACTCCTCGCTGCGCGGCTTCGACGCGCAGTCGCGCCAGCGCCTGTACGTGCGGGTCGACCAGGGCCGCTCCTTCGTGCTGTTCGGCGACTTCAACACCGGCACCGGCGGGCCCGCGCGCGAGCTCAGCCGCCTCAACCGCTCGGTCTCCGGCCTGCAGCTGCACCACGAGGGCGAGACCTTCGAGGCCAACGCCTGGGTGGTGCGCGACAACGTCGCGCAGGTGGTGGACGAACAGCCCGCGCGCGGCGTCTCCGGCCCCTACCGGCTCTCCAGCAGCGAGGGCATCTCGGGCTCCGAGAAGGTCGAGATCCTCACGCGCGACCGCAACCAGCCCTCCATCATCCTGCGCGCCGAGCCCATGGTGCGCTTCGTGGACTACGAGTTCGAGCCCTTCGCCGGCAGCGTGGTGTTCCGCGCGCCCGTGCCCTCGGTGGACGCGAACATGAACCCGATGTCGGTGCGCATCACCTACGAGGTGGAGCAGGGCGGGCCCAAGTACTGGCTCGGTGGCGTGGACGGCTCGTGGCGCATCACGCCCGCGCTCGAAATCGGCGCCAGCCACGTGGAATCGCAGGACCCGTCCGACCCCTACAAGCTCAGCGGCGTGAACGCCACGCTGCGCCTGGGCGAGCAGAGCTGGGCGCTGGTGGAGCTGGCGCGCTCCGACCGCGAGGCCCTGGGCGAGCGGGGCAAGGGCGACGGCGCGCGCGTGGAAGTGCGCCACCAGGGCGAGCGGCTCGACGCGCGCCTGTGGGCCGGCGAGACCGACCGCGAGTTCTCCAACCTCTCGTCCTCGTACAACGGCGGGCGCGCCGAGGCCGGCGCGGTGGCGAGCTACCAGATCAACGAGGACTGGTCGCTGCGCGTGGACGCCATGCGCTCCGAGGACAAGGCGGTGGAAGCGGTGCGCGAGACGGCCTACGCCGGCGTGCAGTACCGCCTCACGCCCAAGTGGACCGTGGGCGTGGGCCTGCGCCATGGCCGCGACGAAGGCGGCGTGCCCAACGCGGCCTCCGCCTGGGGCGTGAACATCCCGCAGACCTCGGGCTTCACGCCCTTCCAGATCAACGCGCCGCTGTTCTCCGCCGCGCCGGGCCAGACGCGCAGCTTCACCGCGCTCTCGCTGAGCGCGCAAGGCCAGCTGAGCGACCGCCTCACCGTGCTCGGCGAGCTCGAGCAGGACGTGGAGAACGCGCGCGGCCAGCGCATCACGCTCGGCGCCGACTACCGGTTGAGCGAGCAGTTCCGCGCCTACGGCCGCGCCGAGGTGTCCAAGGGCCTGGGCGGCGTCAACGGCCTGGCCACCGACGGGCGCGAGACCGCGCTCGTGGCAGGCCTCTCCAGCGAGACCTTCCGCGACGGCGAAGTCTTCAACGAGTACCGCCTGCGCGACGCGATCTCGGGCGAGGACGCGGTCAACGCCATCGGCCTGCGCCAGACCTTCCGCGTGGCCGAGGGCGTGCGCTACAGCGCCAGCGTCGAACACCAGAAGGCGATCGCGGGCGATGCCTCGTCCGCCACCGCGCTCACCGGCGGCATCGACCTGGCCTACGACCCGACCTGGCGCGCCACCGGCCGCCTGGAGTGGCGCCGCGACCGCAACCACGACGCCTGGCTCTCCACCCTGGGCACCACGGTGAAGATCGACCGCGACTGGTCTTTGCTCGCGCGCAACACGCTCTCGCTGCAGAACGCGCGCCACGCGGGCGCCTACGACCAGTGGCAGGACCGCTTCCAGATCGGCGCGGCCTACCGCCAGACCGACCTCAACCGCGTCAACGCGCTCGGCCTGTACGAGCTGCGCGCCGAGAACGACGAAAACCCCGGCGTGGACTACCGCCGCACCTCGCACGCGGTCTCGCTGCACGCCGACTACCACCCCAGCCGACCCTGGTGGCTCACCGGGCGCCTAGCCGGCAAGCGCGTGTCCGAGCGCTTCCTCGGCGGCATGCGCTCCAACTACACCGCCTGGCTGGTCGGGGGCCGCATCACCTGGGACCTGTCCGAGCGCTGGGACGTGGGCCTGCAGCACCACCTGATGTGGAGCCCGCAGGGCAACACACGCCAGGACTCCATCGGCGTCGAAGCCGGTTACCTCGTCAAGGCCAACCTCTGGCTGTCCTTCGGCGTGAACCTGCGCGGCTTCCGCGACGACGAACTCACCGGCGCGGCCTACACCCGCAAGGGCGTGTACCTGCGGCTGCGCTTCAAGTTCGACGAGACCCTGTTCCGGGGCAGCGATCCCGCCACCAACCGCGCCCTGAGCCCGCTGGCTTCGGCCGCCCGTCCCTGATCTGTTGAGAGGCCCTTGCCATGACTTCCAAATCCTTTCTTCTGTCCCTGCTGGCGCTGGCGGCCCTGAGCGGCTGCGCCGTGACCGACCCGCGCGCCACCGACCGCGCGCCCGGCGCCGTGCCGCCCTTCGCCGAAGCCACGCGCTTCACCGACGAGGCGCAGCGCGCCGACCACCGCACCCTGCAATCGGTGCAGGACCGCCTGGCCGCGCTGCAGAAAGACGGCCGCGTGCCCCAGACCAGCTACCCCTGGGCCAAGGCGCAGTGCTGGCTCGACATGGCGCGCCAGAACTACCACGAGAACGACCGGGGCCCGGTGATCGGCGAGGCGCTGGCCGAGTCGGTCAAGCTGGTGGAGGCGCTGGAGAAGGGCACCACGCCGGCGGTCACCAACCCCCTGATCGGCGGCGCCGTGCGCCTGCGCGAAGACCTGTGGGCGCGCGCCGAACGCGGACGCACCGGCGCGGGTGCGGCCTGCGTGACGGCCCAGGCCGCGTGCCTGGACGTGCAGCTGGTGTGGATGGGCCACGAGTACGCCGAAGGCGGCTGGCGCCATGCCAACCCCTACATCGGCATGGCCGAAACCATGGCCGCGCGCCTGGAGACCGAGCAGGCCGCCTGCGCCGGCCCGGCCGTGGCCGCCGCGCCCGCGCCGGCACCCGCGCCGGTGGTGGTCGAGCGGATCATCGAACGCCTGGTGCTGGCCACCGACGCGGTGTTCGAGTTCGACCGCTCGGGCCTGAACGACATCGGCGCGGCCGGCCGCGCCCGCCTGGACGTGCTGGCCGATCGCGCCAAGGGCCTGCAAGGCATCGAACGCATCGTGCTGATCGGCCACACCGACCGCCTGGGCAGCGACGCGCACAACCAGCCGCTCTCGCTGCAGCGCGCCACCGCCGTGCGCGACCACCTCGTGGCGCGTGGGCTCGATGCCGCGCTGTTCACGGTGGAAGGCCGAGGCAGCGCCGAGCCGGTGAAGACCTGCAGCGACGGCCTGGCGCGCAGCGCACTCATCGCCTGCCTGCGCGACAACCGGCGCGTGGAGGTGGAGATCCGCGGGCGGGTGGTGAACCCCGCGCGCTGAGGCCTCAGGCCCGCGCGTCGAAGCCTTCCGCCAAGGCCCCGCGCAGCCACGCCACGAAGGCCGACACCGCGCGCGGCACGTGGCTGGCGTAGGGCCGGATCGCGTAGATCTGCGGGCTGAAGCTGCCCACCGAGGCCCAGTCCTCCAGCACCTCCACCAGCTGGCCCGAGCGCAGCGCCGCCTGCGCGCTGAAGTCCGGCACCAGCGCGATGCCCAGACCCGCGATGGCGGCGTCGCGCAGGGCCTCGCTGTTGTTGGCGCAGAACGGGCCCGACACCGGCACCGTGATCCGCTGGCGCGGCGCCTTGCGCCGGCCTTCGGGCGGCAGAAAATGCCAGGCCGGCGTGTCCTGCGCGCGCGGGTAGTGCAGGCAGGCGTGCTGCGCGAGGTCGGGCGGCGCGGCCGGGTGCCCGTGGCGCCGCAGGTAGTCGCGGCTGGCCACCAGCACCGAGCGCGTGGCGCACAGCGGCCAGGCCACGTGCGTGTCCGGCGGCGCGGCGGTGTGGCGGATCGCGAGGTCGAAGCCCTCGGTGGCCAGCGAACTCAGGCGGTCCGACAGGTCCAGCTCCAGCCGCACCTTGGGGTGCTCGCGCGCGAAGGCCGCGATGCGGGGCACCAGCTGCTGGCGCGCGAACGCCACCGGCGCCGTGACCCGCACCAGACCGGCCGGTTCGTCGGCCAGGTCGCGCACGCTGGAAAAACTCTGCGCGATGCGCTCGAACGGGTCGCGCAGGCCGTCCACCAGGCGCTGGCCGGCCTCGGTCAGGCGCACGCTGCGCGTGGTGCGCTGCACCAAGGGCAGGCCGGCGGCGCGCTCCAGCTCGCTGATGCGCTGGCTCATGGCGGCCTTGCTCACGCCCAGGCGCTGCGCCGAGGCGGTGTAGCTGCCCTGCTGCGCCAGCACCGTGAGCCAGTGCAGGTGCATCCAGAGGTCTTCCACTTTTTTGTCATTCATGGTCCTATTGTTCACCATGGCAAACAATCAATTCAGGTCCTGCCACTAGGCGAGGGGTTTTCCGCTGCCTAAACTGGCCCTCTTTCCTTCGACACCCTCCCGCGAGACCGCCATGGCCACCACCCCCCATTCCATCGATCACTTCATCCACGGCGCCGTGAACGCCGGCAGCTCGCCGCGCCGCCAGGACGTGTACAACCCCGCCACCGGCGCGGTGAGTGGCAAGGTCGCGCTGGCGAACGCGGCCGACGTGGGCGCGGCCGTGGCCGCCGCGCAGGCCGCGTTTCCCGCCTGGGCCGACACGCCACCGATCCGCCGCGCGCGCGTGATGTTCAAGTTCCTCGAACTGGTGAACCTGCACAAGGACGACTTGGCCCGCCTGATCACCGCCGAGCACGGCAAGGTGTTCACCGACGCGCAGGGCGAGGTCTCGCGCGGCATCGACATCATCGAGTTCGCCTGCGGCATCCCGCAGCTGCTCAAGGGCGACTTCACCGACCAGGTGTCCACCGGCATGGACAACTGGACCCTGCGCCAGCCGCTGGGCGTGGTCGCCGGCATCACGCCGTTCAACTTCCCGGTGATGGTGCCCATGTGGATGTTCCCGGTGGCGATCGCCGCGGGCAACACCTTCATCCTCAAGCCCAGCCCGATCGACCCCTCGGCCTCGCTGTTCATGGCCGAGCTGCTCAAGCAGGCCGGCCTGCCCGATGGCGTGTTCAACGTGGTGCAGGGCGACAAGGAGGCGGTGGACGCGCTGCTGGTGCACCCGGACGTGAAGGCCATCAGCTTCGTCGGCTCCACGCCGATCGCCAACTACATCTACGAGACCGGCGCGCACCACGGCAAGCGCGTGCAGGCCCTGGGCGGCGCGAAGAACCACATGGTGGTGATGCCCGACGCCGACCTGGACCAGGCGGTGGACGCGCTGATCGGCTCGGCCTATGGCTCGGCCGGCGAGCGCTGCATGGCCATCAGCGTGGCGGTGCTGGTGGGCGACGTGGCCGAGCGCATCATGCCCAAGCTGGTCGAGCGCACCCAGGCGCTCAAGGTGCTCAACGGCACCAACCTCGCGGCCGAGATGGGGCCCATCGTCACGGCGGCCGCGCACACGCGCATCGCGGGCTACATCGAGGCCGGCGCGAAAGAGGGCGCCACCCTGCGGGTGGACGGCCGGGGTTTCCAGGGCGGCGACGCGGGCGAGGGCTGCGACCACGGCTTCTGGATGGGCGGCACGCTGTTCGACCACGTGACCACCGACATGAAGATCTACAAGGAAGAGATCTTCGGCCCGGTGCTCAGCTGCGTGCGTGTGCCCGATTTCGCCAACGCCGTGCAGATCATCAACGACCACGAGTTCGGCAACGGGGTGAGCTGCTTCACGCGCGATGGGAACGTGGCGCGCGAGTTCGCGCGGCGCATCCAGGTCGGCATGGTCGGCATCAACGTGCCGATCCCGGTGCCCATGGCCTGGCACGGCTTCGGCGGCTGGAAGAAGAGCCTGTTCGGCGACATGCACGCCTACGGAGAGGAAGGCGTGCGCTTCTACACCAAGCAGAAGTCCATCATGCAGCGCTGGCCTGAAAGTATCGGGAAAGGTGCGGAGTTCATCATGCCCACGGCAAAGTAGGTTCCCCCTGCGCGCCTTCGGCGCTTCCCCCCGGTGGGGGTCGCTGTCTTGGGCCGGCGGAGCCGGACCCTTGACAGCCCTGGTATCTTCGCCGGCGACATCACAACGACAACAACATTGGGACAAGCATGAGTGAGACGACCTTCGACTACATCGTGATCGGTGGCGGCACCGCCGGTTGCCTGATGGCCAACCGGCTGTCCGCCGACCGGAGCAAGCGGGTGCTGCTGATCGAGGCCGGCCGCAAGGACGACTACCACTGGATCCACATTCCCGTGGGTTACCTGTACTGCATCGGCAACCCGCGCACCGACTGGCTCTACCAGACCGAGGCCGAGGCCGGGCTCAACGGCCGTGCGCTGCGCTACCCGCGCGGCAAGACGCTGGGCGGCAGCTCCAGCATCAACGGCATGATCTACATGCGCGGCCAGTCGCGCGACTACGACCACTGGGCCACGCTCACCGGCGACGACGCCTGGCGCTGGGAGAACGCGCTGCCCGATTTCAAGCGCCACGAGAACCACTACCTGGGCGACGAGCAGAACGCCGCCCAGCGCGACCCGAACTTCCGCGCGTACCACGGCCACGGCGGCGAATGGCGGGTGGAGAAGCAGCGCCTGCGCTGGGACGTGCTCGATGCGTTCGCCGAAGCCGCGCAGCAGGCCGGCATCCC
Organism: Hydrogenophaga sp. FW305-3-2-15-A-LB1; assembly: GCF_058787875.1. Lineage (NCBI taxonomy): Bacteria > Pseudomonadati > Pseudomonadota > Betaproteobacteria > Burkholderiales > Comamonadaceae > Hydrogenophaga > Hydrogenophaga sp. FW305-3-2-15-A-LB1. The sequence continues at coordinate 31,538 of NZ_JBYTAE010000028.1, forward strand.
GCACAGCATCGACTTCAACCGCGGCGACAACGAAGGCGTGGGCTATTTCCAGGTGAACCAGAAGGAGGGCCTGCGCTGGAACACCGCGCGCGCCTTCCTGCGCCCGACCTGTTATGGCCGGCCCAACTTCGAGCTGTGGAACAGCGCGCAGGTCACGCGCCTGGTGACGCAGCGCGGCGCCGACGGCGAGCTGCGCTGCACCGGGGTGGAGGTGTGGGACGGCGTGGCGCACGTGACCGCCGAGGCCACCAGCGAGGTGGTGCTCTGCGCCGGCGCCATCGGCTCGCCGCAGATCCTGCAGCTCTCGGGCATCGGCCCGGCCGCGCTGCTGCGCCAGCACGGCATCGACGTGGTGGTGGACCTGCCCGGCGTGGGCGCGAACCTGCAGGACCACCTGCAGATCCGCTCGGTCTACACCGTCAACGGCGCGCCCACGCTCAACGTGCTGTCCTCCTCGTGGATGGGCAAGGCGCGCATCGGGCTGGAATACCTGTTCAAGCGCAGTGGGCCGATGAGCATGGCGCCGTCGCAGCTGGGCGCCTTCACGCGCAGCGACCCGGCCCAGCCCTACGCCAACCTCGAATACCACGTGCAACCGCTCTCGCTCGATGCCTTCGGCGAGCCGCTGCACAGCTTCCCGGCGTTCACCGCCAGCGTGTGCAACCTCAACCCCACGAGCCGGGGCACGGTCAACATCCGCAGCGCGAACTTCGAGGACGCGCCATTGATCGCGCCGAACTACCTGAGCACGCCCGAAGACCGGCAGGTCGCGGCCGACAGCCTGCGCGTGACGCGCAGGATCGTCGCGCAGCCGGCGCTGGCCAAGTACCAGCCCGAGGAGTTCAAGCCCGGCCTGCAGTACCAGACCGACGAGGAGCTCGCGCGCCTGGCCGGCGACATCGCCACCACCATCTTCCACCCGGTGGGCACCACCAAAATGGGCCGCGCCGACGACCCCATGGCCGTCGTCGACAGCCACCTGCGCGTGCGCGGCGTGGCCGGGCTGCGCGTGGTGGACGCGGGCGTGATGCCCACCATCACCAGCGGCAACACCAACAGCCCGACCCTGATGATCGCGGAGAAGGCCGCGACCTGGATCGTGGCAGGAGAGTGACCCCCCTGCGCCGCTGACGCGGCTCCCCCCCTGAGAGGGGGGTGACCCCTGGGGCCGGCGGAGCCGGACCCTCGGTGTCTCTGGATGCGATTACCTCAACCGGCCGACGTACTGGTTTCCGTCACCTTTGCCGCGCATCGCCTCGGTGGCGACGTCGAGCAGGGTCTTGCGCGGCGGCACGCCCATGGCGGGAATGGCCGCCTCCAGCTTCTCGGCCCAGGGCAGCAGCTCCTCGTGCCCGTCGCTCGCGGCTTTTTCGCGCGCATGGCGCACGATCTCGTGCGCGTAGTCGGCGTTGGTCGCCATCCACTCCGTGTCTGTCACCCGGCCGGTCTTGCGCCGCAGCAGCACGTGCAGGTGGGCGGCGATGGCGAAGGGGTCGGGCGCGGTGCTCATGGGGGTGGTGCCGCTGTTCAGTGGCCGAGCTGTTCGTTGTGCAGGGACACATCCAGCCCGGCGCGCTCCACGCCCTCGCGCACGCGCAAGGTGGTGAAGCGCGAGGTGATCCACAGCACGACCGCCGTCATCACCAGGCTGTAGGCCAGCACCGCCACGCAGGCGATCAGCTGCGCCAGCAGGCTGGCCTGCACGCCTGAAATGGCCGGGTCGGCCAGCACGCCGGTGAGCAGCGCGCCCACCAGGCCGCCCACGCCGTGCACGCCGAACACATCGAGCGAGTCGTCCGCGCGCAGCTGGCGCTTGAGCGCGGTCGCGCCCCAGTAACAGGCCACGCCGGCCACCAGGCCGATGAGGAGGGCGCCGCGCGGCGTGACGAACCCGGCCGCCGGCGTGATGGCCACCAGCCCGGCGACCACGCCCGAACACAGGCCCAGCAGCGAGGCGCGCTTGCGCGCCAGCCACTCGGCGGCCATCCAGGCGAGCGCGCCCGAGGCGGCCGCCACGTGCGTGACCAGCAGGGCCAGGCCCGCGCGGCCGTCGGCGGCCAGGGCCGAGCCGGCGTTGAAACCGAACCAGCCCACCCACAGCAGGCCGGTGCCGGCCATGGTCAGGCCCAGGTTGAACGGCACGAAGGGCTCCTGCCCGTAGCCCGAGCGTGGGCCCAGGGCGTAAGCGCAGACCAGGGCGGCGGCGCCGGCGTTGATGTGCACCACCGCGCCGCCGGCGAAATCCAGCGCACCCAGCTGCGCGAGCCAGCCGCCCGGCTCCCACACCCAGTGCGCGACCGGCGCGTACACCAACAGCAGCCACAGGCCGGCGAACAGCAGCAGCGCGCCGAAATGCATGCGCTCGACCAGCGCGCCCACCACCAGCGCGCAGGTGATGATGGCGAAGGTGAGCTGGAACATCGCGAACACCGATTCCGGCACGTGCTGCGCGATGTGGCTCACCGCCACCTGGCCGGTGGTTCCCAGGTAGTCCATGCCCGAGAAGCCCATGCGGCCAAGACCGCCGATGAAGCCGCCCAGCGCGCCGCCGGGGGTGAAGGCCAGCGAATAGGCCAGCGCGAACCACAGCACGCTGACCACGGCGGCGATGCCGACCACGCTCGCCATGGTGTTGATCACGTTCAGGCGGCGCACCATGCCGCCATAAAACAGGGCGATGCCCGGCAGCGTCATGAGCAGCACCAGCGCGGTGCTGACCATGAGCCAGGCCGTGTCGGCCCCCTGAATGGCGCTGGCCGCGACCAGGCCTGGTGCATCGAGCGTGACTTTTGTCACGGCTTCTGTGGTTTCGCCTTGCGAGGCGGCCAAAAGTGGCCAGAGCAAGGTGGGCAGGAGCAGGCCCCGCCGAACGAAATAGCGGTATTGGTGCATGAATGGCTCTCTTCCAACGACGAACAGACCGTTGCATTTCCTGTGCCAAACCGCCAAAAAGCAAGGGAAAGCCCGGATGCACAGCCCTGGTGCGGGCCGCTACAGTGCATGCACTCGCCAACAGCGCCCAGCGCTGGTGACCGCGGGGGACCGAGGAGACAACCCAGTCCAATTCGAACAACGGTTTCAGCGTCCTCCAGAGATGCCAGATTCCTCGAGCCGACCCCACAAGGGTCGGCTTTTTTTTGCCCGGGGCCGCCCGGCGACAATCCTGGGATGGAACTGCTTCTGGTCTCGCTGGCGTCGCTGTTCGCCGGTTTTGTCGATTCGATCGTGGGTGGCGGCGGCCTCATCCTGGTGCCGGCGCTGTTCGCGATGTTTCCCACCACCCACCCGGCCACGCTGTTCGGTGTGAACAAGGGCGCCTCGGTCTGGGGCACGGCGGCGGCCACGCTGCAGTACGCGCGCCGGGTCGAGATGCCCTGGCATGCGCTGCTGCCGGCGGCGGCGGTGGGTTTTGCCGGCTCCATGGCGGGGGCCTGGACGGTCACCGTGATCTCGCCCGACTTCCTGCGCCGTGCCCTGCCGCTGGTGCTGCTGCTGGTGCTGGGCTACACCCTGGCGCGCAAGGAGCTGGGTCGGCACCACACGCCGCGCTTCAGCGGCCGCCAGGAAATGCTGGCCGCGAGCCTGCTCGGTGCCGTCATCGGCTTCTATGACGGGTTCTTCGGCCCCGGAACGGGCAGCTTCTTCGTCTTTCTGTTCGTGCGCTGGCTGGGTTACGACTTCCTGCACGCCAGCGCCAGCGCCAAGCTGCTCAACACCGCCACGAACCTGGCCGCGCTGGCGCTGTTCGCCTGGAAGGGCCATGTGTGGTGGCATTTCGTGCTCGCCATGGCCATCGCCAACGTGGTCGGCAGCCTGCTGGGCACGCGGCTTGCCCTGAAACACGGCAGCGGCTTCGTGCGTGTCGTGTTCATCTTCGTGGTGAGCGCGCTGATCCTCAAGACCACGTACGACGCCTGGATCCGAAGCTGACACCCACTTCCAAGGAGGCCCGTATGCCGTCTCGCTCCATCCGTGCACAGACCCTGGGTTTTATGGGCTGGCTGGCGCTGGTGCTGCTGGCCGGGGGTCTGGGTGCCCTCGCGTCGGTGGAGGCCGCGTCGTTCTATGCGCAGCTGAACCGGCCCGGCTGGGCGCCACCGGCGGGCGTGTTCGGACCGGTGTGGTCGCTGCTGTATGGGCTGATGGCGGTGGCCGCGTGGCTGGTCTGGCGCGAGCCGGCCCAGCCGTCGCGGGCACCGGCTTTGGTGGTCTTCGTGTTGCAACTGGCGGTCAACGCGCTGTGGTCGTGGCTGTTCTTTGCCTGGCACCGGGGGGCCTGGGCGTTGGCCGATGTGCTGTTGCTGCTGGTGCTGATCGCCACGGCGATCGCGCTGTTCCGGCGCGTGCGCCCGCTGGCCGCGTGGCTGCTGTGGCCCTACCTGGCCTGGGTGGTTTTCGCGAGCGCGCTCACCTGGGCGGTGTGGCGGGCCAACCCGGGCGTGCTGTAGCGCGGGCCCTCAGGGCGCGACCGGGGCGTCGGGCGGCCAGGGCAGGCTGCTGGCCTTGAGCGGCGTGCCGATGGGGGCGCTGGCCTGGCCCACGCGCACGGCGGCCAGGTCCTGCGGGTTGGGGTACTGGTCCATCAGCAGGTAGTCGAACACGCGGCGCGCGATCGGGGCGGCGTGTGCCGCGCCGAAGCCGGCGTTCTCCACGATCACCGCCAGCGCCACGCGCGGCTGGTCCACCGGCGCGAAGGCCAGGTACAGCGAGTGGTCGCGCTGGTGCTCTTCGAGCCGGCGCGCGTCGTAGCGCTCCTTCTGCCCGATGGTCACGGCCTGCGCCGTGCCGGTCTTGCCGCCGCTGGCGTAGCCCGCGCCGGCGAACACGCGGGTGGAGGTGCCTTCGGTGGTCACGGCCTGCATGGCGTTGAGCACGATGCGCACGTTCTCGGGCTTGAAGCCGAGGTTTTCGGGCGGCGGGCCGGGCAGCGGCACGCGCTCGCGCGTGATCACGTTCTCGGTCGCCATGGTCAGGTGCGGCTTGTACTTGATGCCGCCGTTGGCCAGCGTCGCCATGGCGTGCGCGATCTGCAGCATGGTGAAGTTGTTGTAGCCCTGGCCGATGCCCAGCGAGATGGTCTCGCCCGCGTACCAGCGCTGCTGCTCGGGCCGCTTGTAGGTGTTGCGCTTCCAGGCCTGGCTGGGCAGCACGCCGCGCACCTCGCCCTTGAGGTCGATGCCGGTGATCTGGCCGAAGCCCAGCGGCTTCATGAAGTCGTGCATGGTGTCCACGCCCATGTCGTTGGCCAGCGAATAGAAATACGTGTTGCTGGACTTGACGATGGCGCGGTGCATGTCGACCGCGCCCAGGCCGTCGCCGTGGCTGCGGAAGCGGTGGCCGCCGAACATCCAGTAGCCGGGGTCGTTCATCACCAGGCTCGCGCTGCGCGAGCCGGTTTCGAGCGCGGCCAGCGCCATGAAGGGCTTGTAGGTGGAGCCGGGCGGGTAGGTGCCGCGCAGGGCCCGGTTCAGCAAAGGCTTGTCCATCGACTCGTTGAGCGCGCGCCAGTTCTCCACGTCGATGCCCTCGACGAACAGGTTGGGGTCGAAGGTGGGCTTGCTCACGAAGGCCAGCACCTCGCCCGAGCGCGGGTCGATCGCCACCAGCGCGCCGCGCCGCTCGCCGAACATGTCCTCCACCAGCTTCTGCAGCTGGATGTCGATCGACAGCACCACGGCGTTGCCCGGCGTGGCCGGCGTGTTGGCCAGCGAGCGCACGGCACGCCCGCCGGCCGAGGTCTCCACGCGCTGGAAGCCGGTGATGCCGTGCAGCTCGCGCTCGTAGCTCTGCTCCGCGCCGAGCTTGCCGATGTATTCGGTGCCGCGGTAGTTGGCCTGGTCCTCTTCCGGCCAGTCGGCGATGAGCTCGGTCTCGCGCTGGTTGATGCGCCCGATGTAGCCGATCACGTGGCTCGCCACCTCGCCGTTGGGGTACTGGCGCAGCAGGCGCGCGCGCACGTCCACGCCGGGGAAGCGGTAGCGCTGCGCCGTGAAGCGCGCGACCTCCACGTCGGTCAGGCGGGTGCGCAGCGGCAGCGAGTCGAAGCGGTGCGACTCCTCCAGCAGCTTGCGAAAGCGGCGCTGGTCGCGCGGCGTGACCTCCACCAGCTCGCTCAGGCCGGCGATGGTGGCGTCCATGTCCTCCACGCGCGAGGGCGTGATCTCCAGCGTGTAGGCCGAGTAGTTGGTGGCCAGGATGCGACCCTTGCGGTCCAGGATCTGCCCGCGGTTGGGCACCACCGGCAGCACGGCCGTGCGGTTGCTCTCGGCCTGCGCCGCCAGGTCCTCGTGGCGGATCACCTGCAGGTAGACCATGCGAGAGACGATCAGCCCGAACGCGAACACCACCGTGAGGCCGATCAGCAGCGCCCGGGTGCGGAACTGCGCCAGATCGGCTTCGACGTTGCGGATTTCCGTCATGACCGTGTTTTATCCGAGATGGCAAAGACCGCGTGAGTTTGCCGCCCGCGGCCAGTGCCAGCGCGGAACCGGCTTTGCCGGGCCGCAGCTGGCGCCCCTTGGGGGGTGACGCCGAAGGCGGCGCGGGGGGTGCTCATAGAGGTCTGTTGTCGTCGGGGTTGGGCGCGCGGCGCTGCGGCGCCAGCAGCAGCACGCTCACCACCGGCCAGAGCGCGGCCTCGATCACCGGGGCCAGCAGGTAGAACACGCCGGGGAAGCTGCCACCGGCGGCCATGCGCACCAGCAGTTCGAGCACGTGCGCGGCCACGAACAGCGGCAGCACCTGCACCGACTGGTTGGGCACGCTGAACCAGAGCAGGCGCCGGTGCATGGAAATGCCGAGGAAGCCCAGCGCGGTGTAGGCCAGCGCGTGCTGGCCGAGCAGGGCGCCCTGGTGCACGTCCATGGCCAGGCCAAAGGCAAAGGCCACGCCCACACCGATGCGCAGCGGCTGGTGCACGCTCCAGAACACCAGCACCACGGCCAGCAGATCGGGCACCCAGGCGGCGCGGCCGAACAGGCCCATGTTCATCAGCATGTTGAACACCAGCGCGGCCAGCAGGCTGAACCAGATGAAGCCGGGGTTGGCGGGCAGCAGCAGCTGCTGGCCGGGACGCATGATCATGGCGCGGTGCTCCGGACACCCGGGCGGTTGGCGCGCGCCGGGCGGGGGGTGTCGGCGGCTTCGGCCAGCGGCGAGGGCGGGACCGAGGCCGCGATGGAGCCCAGCACCAGCACGTGCAGCGTGCCCTGCACGCGGGCCAGGGGCTCGCACTGGATGCGCGCGAAGGACGACTCGGCCTGGCGCTCGACCAGGGTCACGCGCGCCACCGGCAGGCCGGCGGGGTAGACGCCGTCCACGCCGCTGGTGGAGAGCAGGTCGCCTTCGGCGATGTCGGCGCTGGCCAGGGTGTAGCGCAGCTCCAGGCCGTCGCCGCTGGTGGACGGCTGGCCGTAGGCCACGCTGCGCACGCCGGTGCGCGTGTTGAGCACGGGAATGGCCTGGTCGCGGTCGATCAGCAGCGTGACCTCGGCCACCAGCGGGTAGACCCGCGTGACCTGGCCCAGCACGCCGCTTTCATCGACCACCGGGGAACCTGCCTCGATGCCGTGCGTCTGGCCGCGGTCGATCACGATCTTGCGCGAGTAGGGGTCGGCCGCGTCGTACAGCACCTGGGCGCCGATGGCCTGGGTGCCGATGCGCTCGCGCATGGCCAGCAGTTCACGCAGGCGCTGGTTTTCCAGGGTGATCTGCTCGAGCTGCAGGCTGCGCTCGGCCTGCACCGCCAGGCGCTGCAGCGCCTCGCCTTCGCTCTTCTGCGCGGCGTGCAACGAGGTGAAGTACCCGCCCGCCATGGAGGCCAGCTGCACCGGCTGCAGCACCGCCCATTGCACGGGGTAGAGCACCACGGCCATGGCGGTGCGGATCGGCTCGGTGAGCCGAAAGCGCAGGTCGGCCACCATCAGGAACAGCGCCAGGGCGCTGAACACCACCAGCTTGGACAGGGCCGACGGACCCTGCTTGAAGAACGGGGGCGGGGTGCGGTCCAGGGTGCCCAGTGGCATGGCGCTCGGAGGGGTCTGGTCGGTGGTGGGGAGGCGCGGCCGCCGGGCGGCGGCCGGGGTTTATTCGCTGGTGAAGATCGTGCCCAGGCGCTCCATGCGCTCCAGGGCCATGCCGCAACCGCGCACCACGCAGGTGAGCGGCTCTTCGGCCACCAGCACCGGCAGGCCGGTTTCTTCGGCCAGCAGGCGGTCGAGGTCGCGCAGCAGCGCACCGCCGCCGGTGAGCATCATGCCGCGCTCGGCGATGTCGGCGCCCAGCTCGGGCGGCGTGTGCTCCAGCGCCATCTTCACGGCCGTGACGATGTTGTTGAGCGGGTCGGTCAGGGCTTCGAGGATCTCGTTGCTGGAGATGGTGAAGCTGCGCGGCACGCCCTCGGAGAGGTTGCGGCCCTTGACTTCCATTTCCTTGACTTCGCTGCCGGGGAAGGCCGAGCCGATCTGTTTCTTGATCGCTTCGGCCGTGGGCTCGCCGATCAGCATGCCGTAGTTGCGGCGGATGTAGGCAATGATGGCGTCGTCGAAGCGGTCACCGCCCACGCGCACGCTGCCCTTGTAGACCATGCCGCCCAGGCTGATGACGCCCACCTCGGTGGTGCCGCCGCCGATGTCGACCACCATGGAGCCGGAGGCGTCCGACACCGGCAGGCCGGCGCCGATGGCCGCGGCCATGGGTTCCTCGATCAGGTAAACCTCGGACGCGCCGGCGCCCAGGGCCGATTCGCGGATGGCGCGGCGCTCGACCTGGGTCGAGCCGCAGGGCACGCAGATGATGATGCGCGGGCTCGGCTTGAACATCGAGCGCGGGTGCACCATCTTGATGAACTGCTTGAGCATCTGCTCGGTGACGGTGAAGTCGGCGATCACGCCGTCCTTCATGGGGCGGATGGCCTCGATGTTGCCGGGCACCTTGCCCAGCATGGCCTTGGCCTCGTGGCCGACCGCCTGGATGGTCTTCTTGCCCTGGGGGCCGCCTTCGTGGCGGATGGACACGACGGAGGGCTCGTCGAGCACGATGCCCTTGTTGCGAACGTAGATGAGGGTGTTGGCGGTGCCGAGGTCGATGGCCAGGTCGGTCGAAAATTGCCGACGGAAAGCTTCAAACATGGTGCATGGGTCCTGTGGGGCACGGGCGCGGCTGTGCGCGCTCGTCGCCGGGTATGGGGCCGGGTCGTTGGCCGGGCATCGGTGCTAAGTGGTTGATTCCTAGGCGAAAACCGCAACGGCACGGGCGCTGCCGTTAAACCTTGGATAATACCGTATCCCCTGTGTACAACTGCGCGCAAACAGGGTGCATTTTGTCCAGTTACAAGCCGTTTCAGGGCGGAAAACCCGCAGACGGTGCGTCTCTTCCCCATCCGGAACCCTCTTTTGCCATGTCCCTGACCCCGTCCGACATCGGGCGCATCGCCAACCTCGCGCGCCTGGAGCTCTCCGGCGCGCAGAGCGAGACCATGCGCACCCAGCTCAATGGCTTCTTCGACATCGTCGAGCAGATGAACGCGGTGGACACCACCGGCGTGGAGCCCCTGGCCCATCCCACGGCGGTGATCGACCACGTCTCGCTGCGCCTGCGCCCGGACGTGGCGAGCGAGCCCAACGACCGCGAAGCCAACCAGAAGAGCGCCCCGGCGGTCGAGCGCGGCCTGTTCCTCGTGCCCAAGGTGATCGAATGAACGATCTGCACATCCTGGGCGTGAGCGAGCTGGCCGCCGCCATTGCCGACAAGAAAACCAGCAGCGTCGAGGCCGCCCAGCACCTGCTGGCGCGCGCGAAGCAGCACAGCGCGCTCGGCGCCTACCTGTCCTTCAATGAAGAGGCCACGCTGGCCCAGGCCCGCGCGGCCGACGCGCGCATCGCCGCCGGCGAACGCACGCCGCTGCTGGGCGTGCCGCTGGCGCACAAGGACATCTTCGTCACCAAGGACTTCGCCACCACCGCGGGCTCGAAGATGCTGGCGGGCTACCAGAGCCCATTCGACGCGACCGTGGTGCAGCGCCTGGCCGCGCAGGGCGCGGTGACGCTGGGCAAGCTCAACTGCGACGAGTTCGCCATGGGCGGCAGCAACGAGAACTCGGCCTTTGGCGCGGTGCACAACCCCTGGGACACCACGCGCGTGCCGGGCGGCTCCTCGGGCGGCTCCGCCGTGGCCGTCGCCGCGCGCCTGGCACCCGCCGTCACCGGCACCGACACCGGCGGCTCGATCCGCCAGCCGGCCAGCTTCTGCGGCATCACCGGCATCAAGCCCACCTACGGCCGCTGCTCGCGCTACGGCATGGTGGCCTTCGCCTCCAGCCTGGACCAGGCCGGCCCGATGGCGCGCAGCGCCGCCGACTGCGCGGTGCTGCTCAGCGCCATGGCCGGCCCCGACATCGACCGCGATTCCACCAGCCTGGACCACCCGGCCGAGGACTACACCGCGCTGCTCGGCCAGCCGCGCGAAGGCGCCACCGCCGCTCAGCCGCTCAAGGGCCTGCGCATCGGTCTGCCCAAGGAATTCTTCGGCGAAGGCTGCGCGCCCGACGTGCTCGCCACCGTGCGCGCCGCGCTGGCGGAGTATGAAAAGCTCGGCGCCACGCTGGTCGAGGTCTCGCTGCCGCGCACCGAGCTCTCCATCCCGGTCTACTACATCATTGCGCCGGCCGAGGCCAGCTCCAACCTCAGCCGTTTCGACGGTGTGAAGTTCGGCCACCGCGCCGCGCAGTACGGGGACCTGACCGACATGTACAAGAAGTCGCGCAGCGAAGGCTTCGGGCCCGAGGTGCAGCGCCGCATCATGATCGGCACCTACGTGCTCAGCCACGGTTACTACGACGCCTACTACCTGCAGGCTCAGAAGATCCGCCGCCTGATCGCGCAGGACTTCCAGGCCGCGTTCGCGCAGTGCGACCTGATCGCCGGCCCGGTGGCGCCCACCGTGGCCTGGAAGCTCGGCGAAAAGAGCAACGACCCGGTGGCCAACTACCTGGCCGACATCTACACCCTCTCCACCAGCCTCGCCGGCCTGCCCGGCATGAGCGTGCCCGCCGGCTTCGGCGCGGGTGGCCTGCCGGTGGGCCTGCAGCTTGTGGGCAACCATTTCCAGGAAGGTCCGCTGCTGCAGGCCGCGCACGCCTTCCAGCTGGCCACCGACTGGCACACCCGCGCTCCGCAAGGCTATTGACATGAGTTCCAGCAAATCCCTTCTGGTCGGCGGCTACGAGGTGGTGATCGGTTTCGAGACCCACGCCCAGCTCGCCACGCAATCCAAGATCTTCAGCCGCGCGCCCACGGCCTTCGGCGCCGAGCCCAACACGCAGGCCTGCGCGGTGGACCTGGCTTTGCCCGGCACGCTGCCGGTCATGAACCGCGCGGCCGTCGAACTCGCGATCCGCCTCGGGCTCGCGCTCGGTTCGCACATCGCCGAGCAGAGCGTGTTCGCGCGCAAGAACTACTTCTACCCCGACCTGCCCAAGGGCTACCAGATCAGCCAGTTCGAGATCCCGGTGGTGCAGGGCGGCGAGGTCTCGTTCTTCCTCGGTGACGAGAAGAAGACCGTGCGCCTGGTGCGCGCGCACCTGGAAGAAGACGCGGGCAAGAGCCTGCACGAGGACTTCATCGGCCAGAGCGGCATCGACCTCAACCGCGCCGGCACGCCACTGCTGGAGATCGTGACCGAGCCCGACATCCGCTCCAGCGCCGAGGCCGTGGCCTACGCGAAGGAGCTGCACAAGATCGTCACCTGGATCGGCATCTGCGACGGCAACATGCAGGAAGGCTCGTTCCGCTGCGACGCCAACGTCTCGGTGCGCAAGCCCGGGGCGCCGCTGGGCACGCGCCGCGAGATCAAGAACCTGAACAGCTTCAAGTTCATGCAGCAGGCCATCGACTACGAGGTGCGCTGGCAGATCGAGCAGATCGAGGACGGTCACGCGATCCAGCAGGCCACGGTGCTGTTCGATCCCGACACCGGCGAGACGCGCGCCATGCGCACCAAGGAAGACGCGGCCGATTACCGCTACTTCCCCGACCCGGACCTGCCGCCGCTGGTGATCGCGCGCGACTGGGTGGACCAGGTGAAGGCCGCCATGCCCGAGCTGCCGCGCGCGATGGCCGAACGCCTGGTGCGCGACTACGGCCTGCCCGAGTACGACGCCACCACGCTCACGCAAAGCCCGGCGATGGCCGCCTACTTCGAGACAGCGGCCCAGGCCAGCGGCCAGGCCAAGCTGGTCAGCAACTGGATCATGGGCGAGGTCTCGCGCCGGCTCAACGCCGAGGAACGCGACATCGCCGGCGTGCCGGTGAGCGCCGCGCAACTGGCGGCCGTGATCGGGCGCATCGCCGACGGCACGGTGTCGAACAACGCCGCCAAGCAGGTCTTTGACGCCCTGTGGACCGGCGAGGGCCGCGAGGTCGACGCCGTCATCGAGGCCAAGGGCCTCAAGCAGATGAACGACAGCGGCGCGCTGGAGAAGATCATCGACGAGGTGATGGCCGCCAACGCCGAGATGGTCGAGCAGTTCCGCGCCGGCAAGGACAAGGCGTTCAACGCCCTGGTCGGCCAGGCCATGAAAGCGAGCAAGGGCAAGGCCAACCCGCAGCAGGTCAACGACCTGCTGCGCCAGAAACTCGGTTGAGGGTCAGCGCCCGGCGGATGCCGGGCTGCCGACGCCGGTGCGGTTGCCGCCCGCGGCCGTCCAGAGCTGGCGCAGCTTGGCCAGCTCTTCGTCGAAGCGGGCGTTGATGCGCTGTTTTTCCTGGACCTGCTCGTCCAGGAAGCGCTTCTGCACCACCATCTGCTTCTCGTTGTCTTCGATCTTGCGCTTGAGCCAGTTGGGCGCCTTGCTGACGTCGTTCTGGTAGAACTCCAGCTCGACGTTGATGTCCTTGCGTTGCGCCACCAGCGCCAGCTCGCGCTTGTTCACCGCGCCGATGACCTCGTCGATCTGCGCCAGGGCGTCGGCCCGCTCCTTGTCGTGCACCCCCTGGTTGGGGTAGCGGATCATCAGGGCGCGTTCGCGACGCTTTTCTTCCTGCAGGCGGCTGCGCTGTTCCTCTTCCTGTTTGCGCTGGGCGTCGAGCCTGGCGCGCTCGTCGGCGGTGTAGCTCGGCGGCAGCGTCTTGCGCACGGTGCCGCTGTTGCCCAGTTGCTGCTGCTCACGGTCCAGGCATTCGACGATGGGGCGGTCTCGAACGATGGTGTTGCCCTTGGCATCCTTGCAGGTGTACATGCCCGCCTGCGCGTGTGCCGTGTCCCACAGGCCCCCGCCGAGCAACAGCGCGCCACCGGCCAGCCACAGGCGACGGGAGAGAACGGAGAACAGGGGGTGGTGCAGGGTCATCGTGGAAGAAGGGTCAGGACACGCCGTAGCGTTGCCGGTAGGCCAGCACCCGTTCGCGGTGCGAATCGAACTCGCCGCCAGAGCGGGCGGTCAAATAGTGCAGCAAATCGGCCAGCCTCGCAATCGTGCAGACCTGCATGCCCAGCTCGCGCTGGACATATTGCACGGCGCTGTGGTCCACGTCGCGCACCTGGCCGTCGGCGCCGACCTCGGTGGCCTTTTCCTGGCGGTCCAGTGCGATCGCGATGGCGTGCGGCGTGGCGCCGGCGGCGCGGATCAGCGCGATGGATTCGCGCGCCGCGGTGCCGGCGGACATCACGTCGTCGACGATCAGCACGCGGCCCTTGAGCGGCGCGCCGACCAGGGTGCCGCCTTCGCCATGGTCCTTGGCTTCCTTGCGGTTGTAGGCGAAGGGCACATTGCGGCCCAGTCGCGCGAGCTCGATGGACACCGCCGCGCCCAGCGGAATGCCCTTGTAGGCCGGGCCGAAGATCATGTCGAACTCGATGCCGCTGGCGACCAGGGCTTTTGCATAGAATTGTGCGAGCCGGCCCAGCTTGGCGCCGTCGTCGAACAGACCGGCGTTGAAGAAATACGGGCTCATGCGCCCGGCCTTGGTCTTGAATTCACCAAAGCGCAACACGCCGGCATCGACGCAAAACTGCACGAATTCCTGCGCGAGCGCAGCATCGGGCGCGCCGGCCTTCGCCGCGCCTGTATCCAACACCATGGAGACATCCTTGTTCAAACTGACCAGCCTCAACCTCAACGGCATCCGTTCCGCCACCACCAAGGGGCTGGAGAAATGGCTCGCCGCGCACCGGCCCGATTGTATTTGTGTGCAGGAGGTCAAGGCCCAGGCCGCCGATGTGAGCGGCCGCTTTGAAGAAATCGCCGGCCTCAAGGGGCACTTCCACTACGCCCAGAAAAAGGGTTACTCGGGCACGGCGGTGTACACCCGCCACGAGCCGAGCGACGTGATCATCGGCTACGGTTCAACCGAGTTCGACGCCGAGGGCCGCTTCACCGAGCTGCGCTTCGACACGCCCCAGCGCAAGCTCTCCATCCTGAGCGTCTATTTCCCCAGCGGCTCCTCGGGCCCCGAGCGGCAGGAAGCCAAGTACCGCTTTCTCGATGGCTTCTACCCCCACCTGCAGGCGCTCAAGGGCGGGCGCGAGTTCATCCTGTGCGGCGACGTGAACATCGCCCACCAGCAGAAAGACCTGAAGAACTGGCGCAGCAACCAGAAGAACAGCGGCTTCCTGCCCGAGGAGCGCGCCTGGATGACCAAGCTGCTCGACGAGGCCGGCCTGGTGGACGTCTACCGCCGGCTGCAGCCCGACACCACCGACACCTGCTACACGTGGTGGAGCAACCGGGGCCAGGCCTACGCGAACAACGTCGGGTGGCGGCTGGACTACCACCTCGCCACGCCGGCCATGGCAGCGCTCGCGCGCAGCGAGTCCATCTACAAGGGCGAGAAGTTTTCCGACCACGCGCCGCTGACGATCGAATACGACTTCCAACACTGAGCGAAGGAGCGGCCCATGTTCCCGACGGAGATCCTGCTGGCCTACGTGGCCGCCTGCACCTTGGTGGTGGTGTCGCCCGGGCCCGACAACATCCTGGCCATCGGCCGGGGCCTGAGCCAGGGCCCACTGGCCGCCGCGCTCTCGGCCTTCGGCGCGGGACTGGGCATCCTGTTCCACACGCTCGCGGCCACCTTCGGCCTGTCGCTCATCATCCAGGGCTCGCCCGAGGCGTTCTGGGCCGTGAAGGTGGTGGGCGCGTTGTACCTGCTGTGGCTGGGTTACAAGGCGCTGGTCGCCGGTGACCTGATCTCGTTCCAGCCCTCGGCGCGCGTGCCGCTGCGCAAGGTGCTGCTCACGGGCGTGTTGTCCAACGTGCTCAACCCCAAGCCGGGCCTGTTCGTGCTGGCCTTCCTGCCGCAGTTCGTGAGCGCGGGGCGCGGCCCGGTGGTGGTGCAGATGCTGGTCTACGGCGCGATCTTCGCGCTGATGACGGCGGTGATCTTCGCGCTCATGGGCGGCTTCGCGTCCCACCTGGCGGGCTGGCTGCAGGCGCGGCCGCGCATGGTGCGCGGCGTGAACGTGGGCGCGGGCCTGACCTTCATCGCCGCCGGCCTGTCGGTGCTGTCGCTCAAGCAGCGCAGCGCGTTGTAACCCACCGGGGCCGGGCGGTCGGCTCAGTCCGACGGGGGCAGGCTGTAGCCGCGCCCCTTCGATGCATGCGCTTCGATCAGCTCGTGCATCAGCCGCATGAACTCCTTGCGGTCCTTGGGCGGGAGCGGCTCAAGAAACAGGTCCTGCGAGCGCAGCATGGGGGGAACCACCTTGGCCAGCAATTGCTCACCCTCTGACGTCGCCGTGACCTGACGGACCCGCTTGTCCGTCGGTGACACCTCGCGTTTGACCAGCCCTCTGGATTCCAGGCGGTCAATCACATTGCCGATGGTCGACGTGTCAAAGCCGATGGTCCGGGCCAGCGTGCCCTGATCGATGCCCGGCGACTTGCAGATCGTCTGCAGCGACGAGTACTGCACGGGCGTGACATTGATGTCGCCCATCTCCTGCACGAACAACGCCACCACGATCTGGTGGATGCGGCGCGCGTAGTGCCCGGGCAAATCGTTGAGGTCGACCTCGAGGTGTTGTTGGCTCTTCATGACGTGTCCCTAGGGTTAGCCCCAATTTTACGAGAAATGGAATTCACTAAACTGAAGTTCAGCATGCTGAATATCAGTATGCGTCCTACTCCATTCTCACCCATCGACAGCAGGAGACGCCTCATGAACTTCCGATACCGACTCCACGGGCTGGTGGCCATCGCCGGCCTCCTGGTCCTTGCCACGGGGGCTCCCGCGCACGCCCAGACCGGGCCCGTCAAGGTCGGGCTGGTCCTTTCGCTGACCGGCCCCTTTGCCGCCACCGGCAAGCAGATCGAAGCCGGCGCCAGGCTCTACCTCACCCGCCATGGCGACACGATGGCGGGCCGCAAGATCGAGTTCGTCGTCAAGGACGATGGCGGCTTGCCGGACCAGGCCAAACGCATCGCGCAGGAAATGGTCGTCAACGACAAGGTGGATGTGCTGGGGGGCTTCGTGCTCACGCCGCTGGCGCTGGCGGTGGCGCCCGTGGCCTCCCAGAGCAAGACGCCGGCCATCGTCATGTCGGCGGGCACCTCCAGCGTCATCGACGCATCCCCGTTCTTTGTGCGGGTGAGCTTCACCCTGCCGCAGAACTCGGTCGGCGTGGCCGAGTGGGCGCCCCGCAACGGCATCAAGAGCGTGGTGACGCTGGTCAGCGACTACGGCCCGGGCATCGACGCCGAGCTGTCCTTCAAGAAGCGCTTCGAAGCCAGTGGCGGCGCGGTGAAGGAGGCCATCCGGGTGCCGGTGCGAAATCCCGACTTTTCGCCCTTCCTGCAGAAGGTCCGGGACGAAAAGCCCGACGCCGTGTTCGTCTTCCTGCCCGCCGGTGTGGGAACCCAGTTCATGAAGCAATTTGCCTCGCGTGGCTTGGACAAGGCCGGCATCCGGCTGATCGGCACGGGTGACGTGACCGAAGACGACATCCTCAACGACATGGGCGACGTCGCCCTGGGGGTGGTCACGTCTCACCACTACTCCGCCGCGCACCCCTCGCCTGAAAACCAGGCGTTTGTGGAGGCCTTCAAGAAGGCCAATGGTGGCAAGCGGCCGAACTACATGGCCGTGGCTGGGTACGACGGCATGCGCGTGCTCTCGAACGCGTTGAAGTCCACGGGCGGCAAGGGGGGCGAGCCGCTGTTGAACGCGATGAAAGGGCAATCCTTCGACAGCCCGCGCGGGCCTGTGCAGATCGATCCGCAGACGCGAGACATCGTGCAGAACGTCTACATCCGGCGCGTCGAACGCAAGGAGGGCGAGCTCTACAACGTGGAGTTCGATGTCATGAAAGCCGTGCGCGATCCCGGGCGCGGCAACTGATCCCAGGAGATCTCAATGGCTTGGTTGAAAAACGCCTGGTACGTCGCAGGCTTTCAGAACGAACTCGATGGCGGCAAGGTCGTTGCCCGCACCTTTCTGGGAACGCCCGTGGTGATGCTGCGGCACTCCGATGGGCGCATCGCCGCGCTGGAGGACATGTGTCCTCACCGGCTCATGCCCTTGTCCGCCGGCAAGCGCATCGGCGACGAGCTCGAGTGCGGCTACCACGGCATGCGCTTCGGTGTGACAGGTGTGTGCACGCTGGCACCGGGTCAGTCGCACATCCCGGCGCAGGCCTGTGTGCGCAACTACCCGTTGGCGCAACGCCATGGGCTGCTCTGGATCTGGATGGGGAGGCCCGATCTCGCCGACGCCGACCTCGTTCCCGACATCCGCTGGAACGACCACCCGGAATGGACGCCGTCGCGTGGTTACCACCATGTGGAGGCGGGCTTCCAGTTGTCGGTCGACAACCTGATGGATCTCGGACACGAAAGCTGGGTGCACCTGCGCACCATCGGCCAGGAGGACGAGGAAGCGATTCCCAGCTATCCCGTCAAGGTGACGGTCAAGGGCGAAGGCCTGCTGCACGCGCACCGCGAGATGCCCAACATCGACGCGCCGCCGTTCTTCGCGATGGTGCTGGATCACCAGGGCAAGATCAACCGCTGGCAGACCGCCGTCAGCCTGGCGCCCTCGATCTGCATGACCGATTTCGGCGTGTACCCGGTGGGCACCTCCGCGGACCACGCCTACAGAAGCCATGTCCTGCACCTGCTCACACCGGAGAGCGAGAAGACCACCCACTATTTCTGGTCGGTCGCCCGCAACCGGCGCCTGGACGACGAGGGCCTGACGCAGGCGGTCTGCCGGGCGATCGAGCAGACTTTCGACGAGGATGCCCTGGTGCTCAAGATCCAGCAGTCGCAGGTGAGCAGGCACGGGGGCGCCGTACCGCGCGTGGCCCTGAAGGTGGACGAGGCGCCGATCCGGGCGCGCCGCCTGCTCGAGGCGCTGGTGAGGAAGGAGAACGAGGACCCGAACTTCGTCTACCGGCCGCAACTGATGATGGAAGACACGACGCCCGAGTTGGCGATGGTGTGACAGAGCATGTTGACGATCCTGTTCGATGGCATCGCCTACGGCATGCTGCTGTTCGTCCTGGCGGTGGGTCTCTCGGTGACCATGGGCTTGATGAACTTCATCAACCTCGCGCACGGCGCTTTCGCCATGGTCGGGGGGTACACGACGGTGCTGCTCCTGCAGCGGGCCGAGATGCCCTTCCTGTTGTGTCTGCCCATCGCCTTCCTCGTCGCGGCCGCCCTGGGCGCGGTGCTGGAGGGCACGCTCTACCGGCGCCTGTACCAGCGTTCCCACCTGGACCACGTGCTGTTCTCGATCGGCCTGGTCTTCATGGCGGTGGCGGGCTTTGACTACCACTTCGGCTCCTCGCCGCAAAACGTGCTGCTGCCCCAGTGGCTGATGGGGCGCACCGAGATCGGTTCGGGCGATCTGACGCTGGCCATGGGCCACTACCGCCTGTTCATCATCGGCGTGTGTGCCGCCGTCACGCTGGTCCTGCAATGGATCCTGGCGTCCACGCGCTTTGGTGCCCGCCTGCGCGCCTCCGTGGACGATCAGCGCGTGGCCGCCGGTCTGGGCATCAACGTGAATGTGGTGTTCCTGTCCACCTTTGCGTTCGGCTCCGGCCTTGCGGGCCTGGGGGGCGCGCTCAGCGCGGAAGTCCTCGGGCTGGATCCGACCTTCCCGCTCAAGTTCATGATCTATTTCCTGATCGTGGTGGCCGTCGGTGGAACCTCCTCCGTCACCGGACCGCTGATCGCTGCCATCCTGCTGGGCGTGGCGGATGTCGCGGGCAAGTACTACATCCCCAAAATGGGCGCATTCATCGTTTACGTCCTGATGATCGCCATCCTGCTCTGGCGCCCGCATGGCCTGTTCGTCCGTCAAGGGAGGCGCGCATGAACCCCATCTGCATCTCGCAGCGCAAGCTGCTGGGCGCCGCGCAATGGCGCTGGTGGGAGCCCGTGCTGTGGGTGGCGGCCTTCGCATCGCCGATCCTGCTGCCCCAGCACGCACACGCCATCGGCGAGATCGCCATCGTTGCGCTGTTCGCCATCTCGCTGGACCTGGTTCTGGGCTACGCCGGCATCGTGTCGCTGGGGCATGCGGCCTTCTTCGGTCTGAGCGCCTACGCGGCGGCGTTGTTCGCCAAGCATGTGCATCCCGACCCCTTGCTGGGGCTGGTGATGGGGGTGTTGCCCGCGGCGCTGCTGGGTTTTGTGGCCAGCTTCACGGTTCATCGGGGAACCGATCTCACCCGCGTGATGGTGACCCTGGGCACCTCGTTGATCCTGCTCGAGGCGGCGAACAAGCTGGACTGGCTCACCGGCGGGGCGGATGGCCTGCAAGGTGTCGCGATGGCGCCGGTGCTCGGGCGCTTCGAGTTCGACCTGGTGGGCCGCACGGCCGCCTACTACGCGCTGTCCGTCTTGCTGGTGTGCTTCCTGGTCGTGCGTCGGGTGATGCACTCCCCCTTTGGCGTGTCCATGAAAGCGATCCGCGACAACCGCCTGCGCGCCACCGCCATCGGCATCCCGGTCAACTCGCGGCTGACCGCCGTGTACACCCTCGGCGCGGCGCTCGCCGGCGTGTCGGGCGCGCTGCTGGCGCAGACCTCTGCGTTCGCCTCGCTGGATGTCTTTGACTTCCACCGCTCGGCCGATGTGCTCCTGATCCTCGTCATTGGCGGCGCGGGCTGGCTGTACGGCGGTGTGATCGGGGCCATTGTCTTCAAGTCCCTGCACGGAGTGGTTTCCGGCCTCACCCCCCAGTACTGGACCTTCTGGCTGGGCCTGTTCCTGGTGGTGCTGGTGCTGGTCGGCCGCGATCGCCTGGTGCGCCCCTGGCGCTGGTTCGGGCCCTGGCGGAAAGTGACCCGACGACAACAGGGGATCGCGACCAAGGTGGGAGGTGAAGCATGAAGGACGTGGTTCTGGCCGCCGAGGGGCTGGTCAAGCAGTTCGGCGGCATCACCGCCACCGACAACGTGACGCTGGGCATCGAACGCGGCGCGCGGCATGCGCTGATCGGCCCCAATGGGGCCGGCAAGACGACGCTGGTCAACCTGCTGACGGGTGTGCTGGATCCCACGAAAGGGCGCATCGTGCTCGAGGGGAAGGACATCACGGGGCTGTCCCCGCACGAACGCGTCAAGCGCGGCCTGGTGCGCACCTTCCAGATCAACCAGTTGTTTCCATCCATGACGCCTCTGGAGACGCTGGCGCTCGTGATCGCCCAGCGCGCGGGAGACGGCGCGTCGTTCTGGCGCCCTTTGGGGCGCAGCGAGCAAGTGGCGCGCGAGGCCGATCGCCTGCTCGAACAGTTCCATCTGGAGCCGGTGGCCGATGTGCCGACGGAACGGTTGCCGTATGGCAAGCGCCGCCTTCTCGAGATCGCGATGGGCCTGGCTTGCCGCCCCCGGGTGCTGCTGCTCGACGAGCCCGTGGCCGGCGTGCCGGCGGGGGAGCGGGAAGAGATTCTCCGAACGGTCGCCTCGTTGCCGGACGACGTGTCGGTGCTCCTGATTGAACACGACATGGACCTCGTCTTCAGCTTCGCCCGCAGCATGACCGTTCTGGTGAACGGGTGCGTCCTCACCGAAGGAACGCCCGACGAGATCGCCCGCGATCCGCGCGTGGCCGAGGTGTACCTCGGCCATGGACAGGAGGTCCCTGCATGAGCGCGCTGCTTCAACTGGAGAACGTGTCGGCGGGGTACGGCGAGGCCGTTGTGCTGCATCACGTGTCGTTTGCCTTGAACGAAGGCGCCACCCTGGCGCTGCTGGGCCGCAACGGCGTCGGGAAAACGACGCTGATCGACACCCTGGCGGGGGCGACCCGCCAACATGCCGGCCACATCCGGTTGGCCGGCCGATCGCTGCAGGGCCTGGCCTCGCACCAGCGCGCCGCATCGGGCATCGGCTGGGTGCCACAGGAGCGCAACATCTTCAGATCGCTGACGGTCCACGAGAACCTGAGCTCGGTGGCCCGCCCGGGGCGTTGGACGCCGGCTCGCGTCTACGAGATGTTTCCCCGGCTGGCGGAACGCAAGTCCAACCTGGGCACGCAACTGTCCGGCGGGGAGCAGCAAATGCTGGCGGTGGGGCGGGCGCTGGTGCTCAATCCGAGGCTGCTGCTGCTGGACGAGCCGCTGGAAGGCCTCGCTCCCATCATCGTGGAAGAGCTCCTGCGGGCCATCCGGCGCATCACGCGCGATGAAGGCATCTGCGCCATCATCGTCGAGCAGCACCCCCAGGCCATCCTGCGGATCAGCGACCAGGCCATCGTGCTCGATCAAGGCGCGGTGCGCTTCGATGGCCGCGCGGAGGAACTGCTGAACGACCGGACCCGGCTCGACGCCTTGATCGGTCTGTCCCAGGGCGCGTCCGGTTCGGCCCGTCCCGCGCGAGAGCTTCAACGATGACCACCTGTTCCAATCCCCTGCGCGTTCGCGTGATGCGCAAAGAACCCCTGGCGCGCGACATCGCCCTGTTCGAATTGAGGGCCGAGGGGGCTTCGGTGCTGCCGGCGTTCGCCGCCGGCTCGCACATCGATGTCTTTCTTCCCAATGGCCTCACCCGCCAGTACTCGCTGTGCAACGATCCTGCCGAGGCGCACCGGTACCAGATCGCGGTGCTCAAGGATCCCCATGGCCGTGGGGGATCCCGGGCCATGCACGAGTCCGTGCAAACCGGCGATGTGATCTCCATCAGCGCACCGAAGAACCACTTTCCCCTGGCGCACGCGGCCGACTCGTCGCTGCTGCTGGCCGGCGGCATCGGCATCACGCCGCTCCTGTGCATGGCCGACCGGCTTTCGGCCCTGCAGCACCCCTTCGAGATGCACTACTGCGCGCGCTCCGTGGAGCGAATGGCCTTCCGGGACCGCATCGGCCGTTCTGGCTACGCGGACAGGGTGGCGTTCCACTTTGACGATGGCGCCTCTGATCAGCGGCTGGACATCGGCGAGCTGCTGCGGGACCCTCGGCGCGGCGTTCACCTGTACACCTGCGGCCCGCAAGGCTTCATGGATGCCGTGCTGTCCACGGCCCGCCAGGCCGGCTGGCCCGAGGACCGGCTGCACCATGAGTTTTTCAACGCCCGGCCGGTCCAGAAGAGCGATGACGGCGGCTTCGAGGTTCAGTTGGCCAGCTCGGGTCGCGTGATCCACGTGCCGGCGGACCAATCCGTGACCGCCGCGCTGGCCGCGGCGGGCGTGCCTGTGCCGACCTCCTGCGAGCAGGGTGTGTGCGGCACCTGCCTGACGCGCGTCGTGGCGGGCGAACCGGATCACCGCGACCTGTACCTCTCACCGCAGGAGCAGGCCTCCAACAGCCAGTTCCTGCCTTGCTGCTCTCGGGCCAAATCGGCCCGTCTGGTTCTGGACCTCTGACGATCCCGGGCGGCCTTCGAATCGTCAGATGCCTGGCGTTTAAAGTACGGTCGCCCGTTCGACGGCGTTCCATCCTGATTCGCAAAGACCAGTCCCGATCCATGCTCCGCTACCACACCGTTCCCGTCACCGCGTTCGCGCAGAACTGCTCCCTCGTCTGGTGCGACGACACCATGGACGCGGCGGTCATCGATCCCGGCGGTGACCTGGAGCGCCTGTTGGCCGAGGTGCAGCGGCTGGGCCTGAAGCTCAAGGCCATCTGGCAGACCCATGCGCACATCGACCACGCGGGTGGCACGGCCGAACTCGCGCGCCGCCTGAGCCTGCCCATCATCGGCCCGCACCCGGGCGACCAGTTCTGGATTTCGGGCCTGCCGCAGCAGGGCGCGATGTTCGGTTTTCCACCGGCCGAGGCCTTCACGCCCACGCGCTGGCTGGCCGATGGCGACACGGTGCAGATCGGCCATTGCACGTTGAACGTGCGGCACTGCCCGGGGCACACGCCGGGCCACGTGGTGTTTCATTCGCCGCAGGCCAAGCGCGCCTTCGTGGGCGATGTGCTGTTCGCCGGCAGCATCGGTCGCACCGATTTCCCGCAGGGCAATCACCAGCAGCTGATCGACAGCATCACGGGCCGCCTCTGGCCCATGGGAGACGACACGGTGTTCATTCCCGGCCATGGGCCGGAGAGCACCTTCGGCCGGGAGCGCCAGAGCAACCCGTACGTGCGCGGGACCTGAGCTCAGCCCTTGCGGGCCTGTTCGTAGAGGCTCTGCACCTTGGGCACGTTGGCTTCCAGTTCGCGGATGCGATCAGGGCCGCTGGGGTGGGTGGAGAGGAAGCTTGCGCCCGAGCCCCCGCCGTTGGCGGCCATCTTCTGCCACAGGCTCACGCTGGCGCGCGGCTGGTAGCCCGAGCGGGCCGCGAGTTCCAGGCCCACCAGGTCGGCCTCGGTCTCGTCCTCGCGGCTGAACTTGAGGGTGAGCAGCTGCGTGCCGAGGTTGGCGGCCACATCGCCCAGCTGGCCCAGGCCCAGCAGTTGTGCCGCAATCGACAGGCCGATCCCGGTGGCGTTGCTCTTGGCCACGCGCGAGCGGGCGTGCTCGCGCAGCGCATGCGCCATTTCGTGGCCCATGATCATCGCGGTCTCGTCGTCGGTGAGGCCGAGCTTTTCCAGGATGCCGGTGTAGAACGCGATCTTGCCGCCCGGCATGCAGAAGGCGTTGATCTGCGTGCTCTGGATCAGGTTGACTTCCCACTTCCACTGCGTGGCGCGCTTGTTCCATTGCGCCGAGTGGGGAATGATGCGGCGCGCGATGGTGCGCAGGCGCTGCACCTGCGGGTGGCCGTCGGGCATCAGCACCTTCTTGGCGTTGGCCTCGGCCATCATCTGGCCGTACTGCTGGCCGGCGGCGTTTTCCAGCTCATCGGCCGGCACCAGCTTGCGCAGCGTGGAGCCCTCGCCCACGTTCACCTGCGCGACGGCCGGCAGGGCCGACGCCGCGGCGGCGGCGGTGCCCGCCAGCACGAAGGCGCGGCGGGCCGACCACACGTGTTCGGGCCGAGGGGTCTCAGGGGCGGGGGACTTCAGGTCGCAGAGCAGGCACATGCGTGAATAATAGACAAAGCCGGGCATTTGTGCCTGCACCTTTTTTCCTTTTATCCACTTCCATGTCCGTGCCCCCCACCTTGCCGCAGACTGCCCCCACGGACGCTGACACCACCGCCCGACCCACCTGGGGCGAGACCTTGCGGGTGTACCTGGAGCCGGCCAGCCTGCGCATGTTCGCGCTCGGGTTCTCCGCCGGCCTGCCGCTGCTGCTGGTGCTGGGCACGTTGAGCTTTCGCCTGCGCGAGGCCGGGCTGGACCGCACCACGATCGGCTACCTGAGCTGGGTCGGCCTGGCCTACGGCTTCAAATGGTGCTGGGCGCCTTTGGTGGACCGCCTGCCCATTCCGCTGCTCACGCGCTGGCTCGGCCGGCGGCGCAGCTGGTTGCTGCTGTCTCAGGCGTTGATCATGGCCTCGCTGGTGGGCATGGCGCTGGCCGATCCGCGCACCGAGCTCCAGCTGGTCGTGTGGTGCGCCCTGGCCGTGGCGTTTGCCTCGGCCACGCAGGACATCGCGCTGGACGCCTTCCGCATCGAATCGGCCGACGTGCGCCACCAGGGCGCGCTGGCGGCCACCTATCAGACCGGTTACCGGCTGGCCATGATCTGGGCCGGGGCGGGCGTGCTGTGGATCGCCGCCCGCGCGGAAATCGCCCCCGCCGCCGGGGCCACCGCGCCCGGCGCGCTCTACCAGCAGGCGGCCTGGACCACCGCCTACCTGGTGATGGCCGCGAGCATGCTCGTGGGGGTGCTCACGGTGCTGTTCTCGCGCGAACCCGCGCGCGTGGCCTTGCCTCCCGCGAAGAACGCCGCCGACTGGCTGCGCGGCGCGCTGATCGAGCCGTTCGCCGACTTTCTGCGGCGCTACGGCAAGCAGGCGCTGCTGATCCTGGCGCTGATCGGCGTCTACCGCATCAGCGACGTGGTGATGGGCATCATGGCCAACCCCTTCTATGTGGACATGGGCTACACCAAGGACGAGGTGGCGGCCGTGACCAAGGTGTTCGGCGTCATCATGACGCTGGTCGGCGCCTTCATCGGTGGTGCGCTGTCGCTGCGCCTGGGCGTGATGCGGGTGCTCATGCTGGGCGCCGTGCTCTCGGCCGCGAGCAACCTGCTGTTCGCCTGGCTGGCGGGGCACGGGCACGACGTGACGGCGCTGATTCTGGTGATTTCCGCCGACAACCTCAGCGCCGGGGTGGCCTCGGCGGCGTTCATCGCCTACCTCTCGGGCCTGACCAATGTGCGCTACTCGGCCACGCAGTACGCGCTGTTCAGTTCGATGATGCTGCTCGCGCCCAAGTGGCTGGCGGGCTACTCGGGCGCTTTCGTGGATGCCTACGACTACACGACCTTCTTCATCGCCACGGCCTGCCTCGGTGTGCCGGTGCTGCTGCTGATCTGGCTGGCGACGCGCCTGGCACCGGTCGAGCCCAAGGCCTGAGGCTCAAGCTTCCAGCAGGGCCTTGACGGCCGGCTTCTGCACCTTGCCCAGCGCGGTCTTGGGCAAGGCCGCCACGCGGTGCCATCGGCGCGGCCACTTGTAGCGCGCCAGCCGGCCGTCCAGAAAGCCCTGCAGCGCGGCCGCCCAATCTTCGGCCGCGCCGTCGCGCAGCACCACCACGGCCACCACCGCCTCGCCCCAGCGCGGGTCGGCCTGGCCGACCACCGCACATTCGACCACCCAGGGGTGCTGCACCAGCAGGTTCTCGATCTCGGCGGGGTAGATGTTCTCGCCGCCCGAGATCAGCATGTCCTTGGCGCGGCCGACCACGGTGAAGCTGCCGTCGGCCGCCTGTTGCGCGAGGTCGCCGCTGTGGAAGAAGCCTTCGGCGTCGCAGGCCGGCTGGTCGGGCCAGTAGCGTTGCACCACATTGGGCCCACGCAGCCACAGCTCGCCGACTTCGCCGACGCCCACCGGCTGGCCGGCGGGGTCGCGCAGCGTCACCTGCACGCCGGGCGAGGGCCAGCCGCAGGCGCCCAGGTGGCTGGCCGCATGGGCGGGCGGCAGGGCGATGGAGAACGGGCCGGTCTCGGTGCTGCCGTACACATTGCACACCGGCACGCCGCGCGCGTGGCAGGCTTCGATGAGCGGGGCGGGCAGCAGGCTGGAGCCGGCCCAGATGGCGCGCAGACTGCCCAGGTGGGTGCCGGACCAGTCGGTGTGCGTGGTGAGCGCCTGCAGCGTGGCGGGCACTTGCAGCGTGAGGGTGGGACGGTCGTCGTGCAGGCTGCGCAGGGTGGTGCCGGCGTCGAATCGGCTGTGCAGCAGCACCTGCGCGCCCACCGAGAGCGCGGGCAAGGTCTGGATGCACAGGCCACCGACATGGAACAGCGGCAGCACGGTGAGCACCGTGTCGTGTTCGCTCAGGCCCTGCACCTGCGCGGCGATCGCCATGTTGGCCAGCAGGTTGCCCTGGGTGTGCACCGCACCCTTGGGCGCGCCCATGGTGCCCGAGGTGTAGACCAGCAGCGCCGGGTGGTCGGCGCTGCCCTGCTCGCCTGCGCCGTCGGCCACGGGATCGACCGGCAGGCCGTCCAGGTGGAGCGTGGCGGGGTGGGCGAGCGATCGGGCCGCGGCGGCCAGCGCCGTGTCGTGCACCAGCAGGGCGGGGCGGCAATCCTGCAGCAGCGCGGCCCACTCGGCGGGCGAGAGGCGGTGGTTCAGCGGCACCAGCACCGCGCCCAGCCGCGCCAGCGCGAAAAGCAGGGCGATCTGCGCCGGGTGGTTCAAACCCAGCCAGACCACGCGGTCCCCCTCGCGCACGCCGTGGGCGCGCGCGAGCCCCTGCGCCAGCGCGTCCGCGTGCCGGGCCAGCTCGGCAAACGACAGCTGGCCCCAGCGCGGGTCGGGGCTGGCCTGGCCCGGCTCGCGCCAGCGCAGCGCCGTCGCCTGCGGTCTTGCCTGGGCCTGCTGGCGCAGCAGAGCGGCCAGCGAACCGGCAGGCAGGGTGGGGG
>NZ_JBYTAE010000029.1:0-57936 GCF_058787875.1 Hydrogenophaga sp. FW305-3-2-15-A-LB1
AGCCCAACCCGCCCGAGGACGGCAGCTGGAAGAAGCCGCCGGCTTCCTCGAAACCCATCTGCTCGCGCACGGCCGAGTACTCGTTGACCAGGATCGCGTCGCGCGGCCGCACGGCCTCGAGGCAGCGCGAGAGGAACAGCTTGCTGATGGCGCCGCCGCGCGCCTCGTCGCGCTGCGCGCGGGCCGCGATCTCGCCACGCACCGCCGCGCCGATCGCCTGCGCGCGCTGGCGGCGCCGCTCGGCCTGCGAGAGCGCGCCCACGGCTTCGAGCGCGGGGCCCAGCGCGGCCAGCAGCGCGCTGGCGTTGGTGGTGATGCAGAGGTCGGACGGGAAACTGCGCATCGGGTAGCGCTCGAAGAGCGGGTCGCTGCCCGCGAGCGCCACGAAAGCGCCGGGCCGGGGCGTGGCGACGGCGGGAATCCAGGGCACGTCCGTTTCAAGGAACAGCAGCGCGTCGGCGTGCGGCAGCACCGCGCCCATCTCGTAACCCAGGTGCAGCGGGTGCGAGGACGGAAAGCTCACGTAGCGCGGCCGGTTCTCGGCCACGCCGATGCCGAAGCGGTCCGCGAGTTCGCTGAGCTGGGCCACGGTCTGCGGGTCCGCGCCGCTGCTGGTGCAGACGATGACCGGGCATTCGGCCGCGGCCAGCGCGCGCGCCAGGGCCAGCACGGCCTCGAGGTCGGGGTGGGCGGCCGAGGCCACCGGCACCTGGCCACCCACGCGGCAGGCAGCGTGCGGTTGCGCCAGCACCTCGCGCGGCAGCGTGAGGTAGACCGGGCCGCGCGGCTCGGTGCTCGCCACGCCCAGCGCACGGTCCACCACCTCGGCCACGTGGTGGCCGTCGCGCAACTCGTAGTCCCACTTGACCAGCTCGCGCACCATGGCCCCCTGGTCGAACATCTCCTGCGCCCAATGGACCTCGTGGGTGCGCGAGCCGGCGCGGCCCTGTTCGAACCAGGGCGTGCGCCCGGCCGCCAGCAGCAGCGGCACCTGCGCGCGGATCGCGTTGAACAGGCCGCACACCGCGTTGGCCGTGCCCACGCTCACGTGCAACATCACCGCCTGCGGGCGGCGCGCCACCATGTAGAAGCCGTGCGCCATGCCGATGGCCAGGTTCTCGTGCCCGATGAGCACCGGCTCGGGCAGCACCAGGCCGGCCTCGGCGGCGCGCGCATAGGCCTCGATCACGGGCGCGGTGTCGGTGCCCGCGCCCACGTAGAAATGGTCCACACCGCGGTCCTTGAGCAGCACGAGGAAGGCCTCGGCCACGGATTCGGTGCACACGGTCCGGGCGGCGTCCGCCGGCAATGCCTGGTTCATGGTGAGGTCCTGTGTCCTGGCATCAGTCCAGCGTGATCTGCGCCGAATCGATCACCTTCTTCCAGCGCGCCGACTCCTCGCGCAGCATCGCGGCGGTGGCCTCGGGCGTGCTGCCCACCGGGTCGGCGCCCAGCGCCTCGAACTGCTTGACCACGTCGGGCATCTTCACGATGGCCGCGACTTCCCTGGCCAGGGTCTGCGCGATGGCCGGCGGCGTGCGCTCGGGCGCGACCAGCGTGACCCAGGTGCCCGACTCGAAGTTCGGCACACCGGCTTCGTGCATGGTCGGCACGTCGGGGATGAAGCCCACGCGCTCCTTGGTGGCCGAGGCCAGGATGCGCACGCGCTTGCTCTGGTGGAAGGGCAGCGTGGTCGTCACGTTGTCGAACATCAGGTCCACGGTGCCGGCCATCAGATCGGTCAGGGCCGGCGCGGAGCCCCGGTAGGGCACGTGGACCATCTTGATGCCCAGGCGGCTCTCGAAGTACAGCGCGGTCAGGTGCGAGGTGCTGCCATTGCCCTGCGAGGCGAAGCTGAGCTTGCCCGGGTTGGCCTTGGCGTAGTCGATCAGCTCCTGCAGGTTGCGCGCCTTCACCGAGGGGCCCACCACGATCACGTTGGGCATGTTGGCGATGGTGGTGATCGGCACGAACTTGCGCGCGTCGTAGTTGATGCTCTTGTAGAGGTTGAAGTTGATCGCCAGCGGCCCGGGCGGGCTGGCGAACAGGGTGTAGCCATCGGGCGCGGAGCGCGCCACGTGCGCGCCGCCGATGTTGCCACCCGCGCCGGGCTTGTTGTCGACGATCACGCTCTGCTGGAAGCGCGCGCGCAGCTTGTCGGCCACGATGCGCGCGATCGAGTCGGTGGTGCCCGCCGCAGGAAACGGCACGACGACGGTGACGAGCTTGTTCGGGTAGGGGCCGTCCTGGGCGGCGCCCGGCAGGGCGAAGGACAGCAGCGCGGCGGCGCACAGGGCGAGGCGGGTGAAGGGGCGGCGGTTCATGGGGTTGTCTCCGGTGTTGGGTCGGGGTCGGTGGGATCGGATCGGGAAACGCGTTTACATGGCCACGTCCTGGGAAGGCGCGAAGGCGTCGCAATAGAAACGGGCCGGGTCGAGGCCGCGCTGCGCGAAGGCCTCGCGCGCCGCCGCCACCATGGCGGGCGAGCCGCAGGCGTAGACCTCGTGGCCGCTGAGGTCCGGCAGATCTTCGACCACCGCCTCGTGCACCCGGCCGGTGCGCCCGCTCCAGCCGCCGTCGGCAGCGGCGGCCGCGGAGACCACGGGCACGTAACTCGTCTTGCCCGCGTCGGCCCAGCGCTGGGCCAGCGCGTGGCGGTACAGCAGCTCGGGCGTGCGCGCGCCCACGTAGAGGTGCAGGCGGCGCTGGGTGCCTTTCTTCAGCAGTTCCTCGAGGATGGACTGCACCGGCGCGAAGCCCGTGCCACCCGCGACGAACACGATCGGGGCCTCGCTCTCGCGCAGGTAGAAATCGCCCAGGGGCAGGCGCAGCCGCACCGGGTCGCCCGGCTGCAGCTGGTGGAAGACCTGCTCGGCGAAGCGCCCGCCTTCGAGGTAGCGGATGTGCAGCTCCACGCCGTCGCTCTGCTGCGGCGGGTTGGCCATGGAGAAGCTGCGCTCCTGCCCGTCGTCGAGCAGCACCCGCAGGTACTGCCCGGCGCGGAACTTCGCGCGCACGCCGGCCGGAAAGCGCAGCTTGAGCACGGCCACCTCGGCGGCCGGGCGTTCGATGCGCAGCACCTTGGCGGTGATCACCTTCTCGCTCGCCAGGTCGCGCCGGTGCACCTCGCGCGGGGCGATGCGCAGGTCGGAGCAGGGCCGCACGCGGCACAGCTTCACCGCCGAGGCGGGGCCTTCCTGTTGCGGGCCCAGGTCCTGGCGGCCCGGCGTCACGAACGTGCCGCTGAGCACCTCGCCTTCGCAGCTGCCGCACACCCCCGCGCGGCACGACGCGGGCAAGGCCCAGCCGGCGCGCTCGGCGGCCGCGAGCACGGACTCGTGCGCGGCGCACTCGAAGTCCAGCGCCTCGTCGGCGGTGGTGATGCGGTACACGGCGGTGCTCACAGCGGGATGGCCAGCAGGGTGTCAAAGACCGAGCTGTCGCAGACCACCACGCGGCGGGCGATCTTGAGTTCGCCGTCGCCCTCGATGCGCAGTTCGTCGTGGTAGCAGCCGGTGACGAAGACCTGGCTGGTGCCGTTGCGCATCACGCGGTAGACCGCGAAGGGCGTGCGCGTGCGCACGGTCTGGCCCTCGGTGGCCAGGTGGGCCGGCACGGAGACGATGTGGCGGTAGCTGTGGCGCTCGTAGATGTTGGCTTCGCGCAGGCCCGAGACGCGGTCTTTCAGCATGCCCCGCGAGTCGGCGAAGATCAGGCCGGCGTCCCAGCCGCGCGCGTGGTTTTCCAGCGTGGTGATGCTGTAGAAGCAGTCGGGCGTGAAGAAGTCGGGCCAGGCCTCGAGCCGGTCGGCGTCGATGCAGTCGGCGTAGGCGGCGTTGAGCAGGCTCACGGCCAGGTGGAGTTCAAGGCGGTTCATCGGCTCAGATCCCCATGTGGGCCCGGTAGGCCTTCCAGAAACCGCGCACCGAGGCTTCGGTGGCGCGCGTGTCCTGCGTTTCGGTGCTGGTGCCGCCCATCTGCACGATGGCCGTGTCCTCCTGCGCCGACACCGTGCCACGCTGCACGAAGCCGCCGACGCAGCCGTCCTCCATCGAGACCAGGCCGGCGGGCCCGATCAGGTTGCACTGCTTGAGCCGCGCGTAGCGCATCTCGGGCGTGTCGTCGGCGAAGCCGATGTAGGTCCAGTTCAGCGCGGTCTGGCCCACGCCCTGGGGCAGCACCTGGCGCACCACGATGCTGTTCCAGATCTGACCGAGCACGAAGCCGGGAAACACCGAGAGGATCTGCAGCGTGATGCCGTCGCCCACCTCGTCCGTGCCTTCGAGAAAGCTCGGGTCGTTCAGGCGGTACTGCTCGTTGTCCGAGCGGATGCCCTGGTCGCGGTACTCCGAGCCGGCCTCTTCGGTCTTGTCGATCATGGAGTAGCTCACGTGGCTGCCGCCGTCGTCCGAGACGATCAGGCCGCCGCGCTGCGTGAGGCGGTTGACCTCGAAGGTCGTGAGGAAGAGGTGCAGCAGGCTGGCGTGGTAGCTGTCCTTCACGTTCTCGAAGTACAGCTTCCAGTTGTTGGGCAGCGCCTGCGTGAAGCGGCCCAGGATCTGCAGCGGCTTGTCGCGCAGCACGCGCTGGATGCGCCCGAGCACGGCCTCGCCGATGTACTCCTCGATCGGCGGCACGTCGTCGCTGAAGCTGCCGAACACCAGGCCGCAGACGGTGGACACGCGCAGCTTGCGCGGCGAATGCGCTTCCTTGCAGAAGCCTTCGGGCATGCCGCCCTTGCCGCTCACGCCGCCTTCGAAGGCCACGCCCGTGAGGTTGCCCTGCAGGTCGTAGGACCAGGCGTGGTAGACGCAGGAGAAGTTCTCGGCATGGCCAGCGTTCTCCAGGCAGATCAGCGCGCCGCGGTGCGAGCAGCGGTTCTCGAACGCGTAGAGCTCGCCGTCGTGGTCGCGGGCCACCACCACCGGCGTCTCGCCGGCGAAGGTGCTGACGTAGTCGCCCGCCTGCTGCAGCTCGGCCTCCAGGCAGAGGTAGTTCCAGGTGGCGCCCTGGTAGATGCGGTCCTGCTCGCGCTGGCGGATCGCCTCGTCGCGGTAGATCCAGTAGGGGATGCGGGTCAGGCCGCCTTCGGGCCAGGTCCGCGGGGCCGTCAGGCCGCTGATGTCGATGGGTGCTTCTTGCATGGTCTCTGTTCAGTGCGCATTGCGCACATCGTTCGTTGGGGCGGTGTGTGGGGCAAATTATCGAAGCATCACCGACATGAATCAATGCAGCCTGGGTTAAAGTCCGCAATGCGCACTTTTTTGGAGAGACGGCATGAAACTGGAACGACGCGACTTCGTGGCCTCGCTGGAAAGCGGGCTGGCCGTGATCGAGGCCTTCGATGCGCAGCACACCCGCCTCACGCTGACCGAGGTGGCGCAGCGCACCTCGCTCACCCGCGCCGCCGCGCGGCGCTACCTGCTCACGCTGACCAAGCTGGGTTACGCCGACTACGACGGCAAACACTTCTCGCTCGACCTGCGCGTGCTGCGCCTGGGCTATGGGCTGCTGTCGGGTGCGCCGCTGCCGCGCAAGGCACAGCCCGTGCTCGACACCGTGGGCTGGCAGACCGACGAAGTGACCTCGGTGGCCGTGCTCGACGAGACCGCCGTGGTCTTCGTGGCGCGCTCGCAGAGCCGCCGCGTGTTCTCGCCCACCGTCGGGGTGGGCACGCGGCTGCCGGCCTATTGCTCCTCGGCCGGCCGCGCCCTGCTCGCGCACCGCAGCGATGCCGAGGTGCTGCTGCTGCTCGGGCACAGCCCGCTGCAGCAGTTCACGCCGCACACACGCGCCACGCCGCGCGCGGTGCTCGAGGCGGTGCACCAGGCCCGCGCGCAGGGCTATGCGATCAGCGACGAGGAGTACGAGATCGGCCTGCGCTCCATCGCGGTGCCGGTGCCCAACGCGCACGGCCGCGTGGACGTGGCGATGACCGCCAGCGTGCAGTCCGGCCGCATGACGCCCGCGCAGATGGTGGAGCAGCTGCTGCCCCCTTTGCTGGAAGGCGCGAAGTCGCTTTCCGCCTTGCTGTGAGGTGGATTGACCCGATTTGGGTCGAAATTTGATCTTGTCGGGTCGAATTCGACCGCATAGCATGCGTCTCCAGTGCCGCGCCCGACGACGGCACACCAACGGAGACACGCATCTTGAACTGGAAAGGCCTGAAAACCGGTGAGCGCACCGTGCTGGACCATGTGTTCTGGGCCAGCGGCATCTCGCGCGACGCCCTGGCCGCCGCGGCCTCGTTCTCCAAGACCCGCGCCAACGCGGCGGTGGCCGAGCTGCTCGAACAAGGCCTGCTGGAGCAGACCGGCGAGCAGGTGCCCACCGGCGGGCGCCGCGCCGACACCCTGCGCCTGAGCCGCAGCCTGGGCGTGCTCATCGGCGTGGCCGTGGGCGCCACCGGGCTGGAGGTGGGCATCCTCAGCCCCGACCTGGCCGTGATGGCCCACCACAGCGAACCGGCCGACGTGCACGACGGCCCCGGCCCGGTGCTCTCGCGCATCCGCGTGCTCATGCACGAGCTGCTGGCGCGCTGCGGCGTGGCGCCGCGCCAGGTGATCGGCATCGGCATCGGCCTGCCCGGCCCGGTGGACTTCGACAGCGGCCAGCTCGTGAGCCCGCCGTTGATGCCGCTGTGGGACGGCTACTCCATCCGCGACGACCTCGCCGCCGACTTCAGCGCGCCCGTCTTCGTGGACAACGACGTGAACGTGATGGCCCTGGGCGAGCTCTGGCGCATGCAGCGCAGCCTGCCCAACTTCCTGGTGGTGAAGGTGGGCACCGGCGTGGGCTGCGGCATCGTCTGCCAGGGCCAGGTCTACCGAGGCGCCAACGGCTCGGCCGGCGACGTGGGTCACATCTGCGTGGTGCCCGACGGCCCGCGCTGCCACTGCGGCAACCTCGGTTGCGTGGAGACGCTGGCCGCCGGGCCCGCGATCGCGCGCATGGCCACCGAGGCCGCCCAGGCCGGCCAGAGCCCGCTGCTCGCGCGCATGCTGGCCGAGCGCGGCCCGCTGCGCCTGCAGGACGTGGCCGAGGCCAGCCGCGCGGGCGACATGGCGGCCAACCAGGTGGTGCAGCGCTCGGGCGCGCTGGTGGGGCAGATGCTCGCCTCGGTGGTGAACTTCTTCAACCCCTCGCACGTGTTCATCGGCGGCGGCGTCACGCGCGTGGGGCCGCTGTTCCTGGCCGCCGTGCGCCAGAGCGTGTACCACCGCTCGCTCGCGCTCTCCACGCGGCACCTGGAGATCCAGTACACGCCGCTGGGCGAACGCGCCGGGCTCATCGGCGCGGGCGTGCTGGCCATGCAGGAAAGCCTGCGGCAGATGGAGCTGGCGTGATGGCGGCCGCTGGCGTGCGCGTCGAGCTGCGCGGCATCGTCAAGCGCTTCGGCCCGGTGCAGGTGCTGCACGGCGTGGACCTGGCCTTCGAGCCCGGCCGCGTCTACGGCCTGCTGGGCGAGAACGGCGCGGGCAAGTCCACCCTCATGAAGATCCTCGCGGGCTACGAACGGCCCAGCGAAGGCACGCTGCAGGTGAACGGCCGCGCGGTGCGCTTCGACGGCCCGCGCGCGGCCGAGGCCGAAGGCATCGTGCTGATCCACCAGGAGTTCAACCTGGCCGAAGACCTCACGGTGGCGCAGAACATCTTCCTGGGCCACGAGAAAAAGCGGCGCGGCCTCTGGCTCGACGACGGCGCCATGCGCGCCACCACGCGCCGCGTGCTCGACGACGTGGGCCTGAGCAAGGTGCACCCCGACACCCGCGTGCGCGACCTCATCGTGGCCGAGCGCCAACTGGTGGAGATCGCCAAGGCGCTGTCGCGCCACGCGCGCGTGCTCATCATGGACGAGCCCACCGCCACGCTCACGCCGGGCGAGACCGGCCGGCTGTTCGGCCTGGTCGCGCGCCTGCAGGCCGAGGGCGTGACCATCGTCTTCATCTCGCACAAGCTCGACGAGGTGGAGCGCATCACCGAAGAGGTGGTCGTGATGCGCGACGGCCGCCTGGTGGCGCAGCAGGCCACGGCCACGCTCACGCGCGCGCAGATGGCGAACCTGATGGTGGGCCGCGAACTCGCCGACCTCTACCCGCCGCGCACCGAGGTGCCGGCCGACGCGCCCGTGCTGCTCTCGGTGCGCGCCCTGAGCGTGCCCGGCTGGGCGCAGGACGTGAGCTTCGAGGTGCGCGCGGGCGAGGTGTTCGGCTTCGCCGGCCTGGTGGGCGCGGGGCGCACCGAACTCTTCGAAGGCCTGCTGGGCCTGCGCGAGCGCAGCGCGCAGGCGGTGCAGGTGGCCGGGCGCGAGCTGCTGCCGCGCTCGCCGCGCGAGGCGGCCGACGCCGGCCTCACCTACCTGAGCGAAGACCGCAAGGGCCGCGGCCTGCACGTGCGCTTCGGCCTGCGCGAGAACCTCACGCTGATGGCGCTGCAGAAGCACGCCCGCCCCTGGCTGCAGCCCGCGAGCGAGACCGCCGCGCTGGCCCAGGCGGTGCGCGATTTCGGCATCCGCACCGGCTCGCTCGACGTGCCGGCCGGCTCGCTCTCGGGCGGCAACCAGCAGAAGCTCGCACTGGCCAAGGTGCTGCACCCGGACCCGCGCGTGGTGGTGCTCGACGAGCCCACGCGCGGCGTGGACATCGGCGCCAAGCGCGACATCTACGCCCTCATCCAGCGCCTGGCCGCCAGCGGCCGCGCGGTGGTCGTGATCTCGTCCGAACTCATGGAACTCATCGGCCTGTGCCACCGCGTCGCGGTGATGCGCTCGGGCCGCCTGCAGGCCACGCTCTCGGCCGCCGACCTCAACGAACAGGAGCTCATCGCCCATGCCACAGGAACGCACTGACGCCACCCCGGCACCGCCCCCGGCCGCCGGCCGCGCCTGGCGCCTGCCCACCCTGGGCCCGCTGCTCGGCCTGGTGCTGCTGTGCATCGCCGGCACGCTGCTCAACCGCGAGTTCGCCACGGTGGACAACGCCATGAACGTGCTCACGCGCACCGCCTTCATCGGCATCATCGCCGTGGGCATGTGCTTCGTGATCATCTCGGGCGGCATCGACCTCTCGGTGGGCTCCATGGCCGCGCTGATCGCGGGCGTGGTGATCCTGCTCATGAACAAGATCGCCCCGCTGGGCTGGCCACCGGTGGCGGTGGTGATGGTGGGCATGGCCGCCGCCGTGCTGCTGGGCGCGCTGTTCGGCCTGGCGCACGGCCTGCTCATCACGCGCGGGCGCATCGAGCCCTTCATCGTCACGCTGGGCACGCTGGGCATCTTCCGCGCCTACCTCACCTACTTCGCCGACGGCGGCGCGCTCGCGCTCGACAACGCGCTGGCCGACGCCTACGGCCCGGTGTACTACGGCAGCCTGCTGGGCGTGCCCATCCCGGTGTGGATCTTCGCGCTGGTGGCCCTGGCCGGCGCCCTGCTGCTCAACCGCACCGCCTTCGGCCGCTACGTGCAGGCCATCGGCTCCAACGAGCAGGTGGCGCGCTACGCCGCGGTGGACGTGGACCGCATCAAGGTGCTCACCTACACCCTGCTGGGCGTGTGCGTGGGCATCGCCACCCTGCTCTACGTGCCGCGCCTGGGCTCGGCCTCGCCCACCACCGGCCTGCTGTGGGAGCTCGAAGCCATCGCGGCCGTGATCGTGGGCGGCACCGCGCTGCGCGGTGGCGCCGGCAGCATCGGCGGCACCGTGATCGGCGCCATCCTGCTCTCGGTCATCAGCAACATCCTCAACCTCACCAGCATCATCAGCGTGTACCTCAACGCGGCGGTGCAGGGTTTCGTGATCATCGCCGTCGCATTCATGCAGCGGCGGCGTCCCTGAAGGCACGCCATGCCTTCTTTCTTTCCCTGTCATCAACACATCAAGGAGACAAGCATGAAGTACCGTTCCCGTCTGCTCGCGCTGGCCGCCCTGGCCGCGCTGGGCATGGCCAGCCCGCTGCTGGCGCAGGCCCAGAACAAGGTGAACCTGGGCGTGGCCATCCCGGCCGCCACCCACAGCTTCGCCGCCGGCCTGGTGTACTGGGCCAACGAAGCCAAGAAAGAACTGGAGAAGGACCCCAACATCAAGGTCACGATCAAGACCGCCAGCGGTGCGCCCGAGCAGGCCAACCAGCTGCAGGACCTGGTCACCGCGACCAAGATCGATTCGCTGGTGATCCTGCCCTTCGAATCCGCCGCGCTCACGCGCCCGGTGCAGCAGGTCAAGGCCAAGGGCGTGTACGTGACGGTGGTGGACCGCGGCCTCACCGACACCAGCGCGCAGGACGCCTACGTCTCGGGCGACAACACCGCCTTCGGCAAGGTGCCGGCCGAGTACCTGGCCAAGGCGCTCAACGGCAAGGGCAACATCGTGGCGCTGCGCGGCATCCCCACCACCATCGACAACGAGCGCATGGACGCCTTCAACGCGGTGATGAAGAACCACCCCGGCATCAAGGTGCTGGACGCCAAGCACGGCAACTGGAACCGCGACGACGCCTTCAAGGTGATGCAGGACTACCTCACGCGCTTCAAGGAGATCGACGCCGTGTGGGCGGCCGACGACGACATGGCCTTCGGCGTGCTGCGCGCGATCGAACAGGCCAAGCGCAAGGACATCAAGATCGTCTTCGGCGGCGCCGGTGCCAAGGCCATGGTCAAGACGCTGATGGACGGCAGCAACCCGCTGATCCAGGCCAACGTGTCCTACTCGCCCAAGTTCCTCTACGACGCCATCAAGATGACCGCGCTGGCGCGCAAGAAGGGCGAGAAGCTGCCGCCGTCGACCATCGTGCCCTCGGTGCTGATCACCAAGGCGAACGCCAAGGACTTCTACTTCCCCGACTCGCCGTTCTGAGTCCGCGCGCCAGGAGGACCCCATGAAAACCATCCAGGGACCCGGGATCTTCCTGGCCCAGTTCATCGGCACGGCCGCGCCGTTCGACACGCTCGACGGCCTGGCCGGCTGGGCCGCCTCGCTGGGCTACCGGGGGGTGCAGATCCCCACCAGCGACGCGGCGATCTTCGACCTCGAGCGTGCCGCGACCAGCGACACCTATTGCGACGAGGTGAAGGGCCGGCTCGCCGCGCACGGCCTGCAGATCACCGAGCTCTCGACCCACCTGCAGGGCCAGCTGCTGTGCGTGCACCCCGCCTACGACCTGCAGTTCGACGCCTTCGCCGCCCCCCAGGTGCGCGGCAACCCCACGGCGCGCACGGCCTGGGCGCACGAGCAGCTGCTGCTGGCCGCGAAGGCCTCGCGGCGCCTGGGCCTGAAAGCCCACGCCAGCTTCTCGGGCGCGCTGGCCTGGCCCTACCTCTACCCCTGGCCGCAACGCCCGCCCGGCTTGGTGGAAGCCGCGTTCGCCGAACTCGCGAAGCGCTGGCGCCCGGTGCTCGACGCCTTCGATGAAGCCGGCGTGGACGTCTGCTACGAACTGCACCCCGGCGAAGACCTGCACGACGGCATCACCTTCGAGCGTTTTCTCGACGCCGTGGGCCAGCACCCGCGCGCGAACATCCTCTACGACCCCAGCCACTTCGTGCTGCAGCAGCTCGACTACCTGGCCTTCATCGACCACTACCACGAGCGCATCCGCGCCTTCCACGTGAAGGACGCCGAGTTCCGCCCCAACGGCAAGCAGGGCGTGTACGGCGGCTTCTCCAGCTGGATCGACCGCGCGGGCCGCTTCCGCTCGCTCGGCGACGGCCAGGTGGACTTCAGGGGCATCTTCTCCAAGATGGCGCAACACGACTACGCGGGCTGGGCCGTGCTGGAGTGGGAGTGCTGCCTCAAGCACCCGGAAGACGGCGCGCGCGAAGGCGCGGCCTTCATCCGCGAGCACCTCATCCGCGTGGCCGACCGCGCCTTCGACGACTTCGCCGCCAGCGCGGGCGACCCCGCCACCCTGGCCGCCCTGCTCGGCCTGAACCGGGGCGCGGCATGAGCACGAACGACGGGCGCGCGGCGCGGCGCATCCGCCTGGGCATGGTGGGCGGTGGCGACGGCAGCTTCATCGGCGCGGCCCACCGCATCGCCGCGCGCCTGGACGACCAGTTCGAGCTGGTGGCCGGCGCGCTCTCGTCCACCGCCGAACGCGCGCACGCCAGCGCGGCCCGGTTGCACATCGCGCCCGAGCGCAGCTACGCCGACTACACCGCCATGGCGCAGGCCGAGGCGCGGCGCGAGGACGGCATCGACGCCGTGGCCATCGTCACGCCCAACCACCTGCACGTGCCGGTGGCGCGCGCCTTCGTGGAGCAAGGCATCCACGTCATCTGCGACAAGCCGCTGGCCACCTCGCTGGCCGAGGCCCAGGCGCTCGCGCAGGCGGTGCGCGAGCGCGGCCTGCTGTTCCTGCTCACCCACACCTACGCGGGCTACCCCATGGTGCGCCAGGCGCGCGAGATGGTCGCCGCCGGCGAACTCGGCGAGCTGCGCATCGTGCAGGTGGAGTACGCGCAGGACTGGCTGGGCGAACCGGTCGAGCACCAGGGCAACAAGCAGGCCGAATGGCGCGCCGACCCGAATCGCGCCGGCCCGGCCGGCGCGCTGGGTGACATCGGCACCCACGCCTACCAGCTGGCGCGCTACGTGAGCGGCCTGCAGGTGCAGGAACTCTCGGCCGAACTCACCCGCTTCGTGCCCGGCCGCGCGCTGGACGACCACGTGCAGGCCATGCTGCGCTTCGACGGCGGCGCGCGCGGCATGCTGTGGGCCAGCCAGGTGGCCAGCGGCGCCTGCAACGCGCTGCGCCTGCGCGTCTACGGCACGCGCGCCTCGCTGCATTTCGACCAGGAGCAGCCCGAATTCCTGAACTTCGCCCCGCTGGGCGGCCCGGTGCGGCAACTGCGCCGGGGCATGGCGCCGCAGATCGCCGCCAACCGCATTCCGGCCGGCCACCCGGAGGGTTACTTCGAGGCCTTCGCCGAGCTGTACCGCGATTTCGCGCGCGCCTGGCGCGGCGAAGCAAGCACCAACATGCCCGGCCTGCTGGACGGGCTGGACGGCATGGCCTTCATCGAGGCCGTGCTGAACAGCCACCAGCAGAACGCGCGCTGGGTGCGGCTGGAGCGTTAGCCGAGGCGCTCGATCAGCGCCATCGCGGCCGCCGGGGCGCGCTCCTTGGCGCCGCTGATGAAGTACATGAACACGTCCCGCGCCTTGGCCTTCGGGCCGGCGCCGTCGACCCGCGGCACGTCGGCCGGCTCACCGCCGGCGGCCCAGGTCCTCGCGGCCTCGGCCCAGCGGTCCAGCGCCTTGGGGGCGTAACCGGTCTTCACCTTCGGGTCGGTGCGCATCAGGCGCGCGTAGACAAAGTCGCCGGTCAGGTCGGCGAACGAGGGGTAGTCGTCGGAGTCGGTGAACACCGTGGCGCAGCGGTGCTTGCGCGCGAGCGCGAGGTAGGCCGGGTCCAGGAAGCTCGCGTGCCGCACGTCCAGCGCGTGGCGCAGCGGCAGGCCGTCCACCTCGCGCGGCAGCAGCTTCAGGAAGGCCTCGAAGTCCACCGGGTCGAACTGCTTGGTGGGCGCGAACTGCCAGACCAGCGGCCCGAGCTTGGGGCCGAGTTCGCTCAGGCCACTGCCCACGAAACGTTCGATGGACTCGCCGGCCTCGGCCAGCACGCGGCGGTTGGTGGTGAAGCGGTTGGCCTTCAGCGAGAACACGAAGCCCTCGGGCGTCTCGTCGCGCCACTTGGCGAAGGTGGGCGGCTTGAAGGTGCTGTAGTAGGTGCCGTTGACCTCGATCGCGGTCAGCTTCGTGCTGGCGTAGGCCAGCTCCTTGCTCTGCGCCAGGCCTTTGGGGTAGAAGTTGTCGCGCCAGGGCTCGTAGGTCCAGCCGCCCACGCCCGACCGGATCGCGCCCGATGTTGCCTTCTTGCTGGTGGCCATGCCGTCTCCTGCGGAAAAAACGTCTGCAACTCTACAAGATGAC
Source organism: Hydrogenophaga sp. FW305-3-2-15-A-LB1 (assembly GCF_058787875.1). NCBI lineage: Bacteria > Pseudomonadati > Pseudomonadota > Betaproteobacteria > Burkholderiales > Comamonadaceae > Hydrogenophaga > Hydrogenophaga sp. FW305-3-2-15-A-LB1. Next base: position 13,929 of record NZ_JBYTAE010000029.1, read on the forward strand.
CGGCGCGGCAGGGCGATTTTCCCAGGCACGCCATTTGCCCCAATGGCGGGTATGGCTCAGCTCCCGCCCTCCCTCCAACACGCCGTGCTGGCCGGCGATCCCTCGATCCGGGCCCGCAAGGTGGCCATCCTGGTCGCGCACGGCATCGTCGGCAAAAGCGCCGTGGGTCTGCACGCCACCTTGCTGGCCCTCGGCGCCCAGCCCTGTTTCGTGGCACCCCGGATCGGCCCGGTGAAGACCGTGGACGGGGTGTTCGTCGACGCGGAGGCTTCGCTGCAGAACGAACCCGGCTTCCTGTTCGACGCGCTCGCCCTGCCCGATGGCGACGAAGGCGTGCAGGCCCTCGCGCGCGACACCCACACGCTGGACTTCATCCGCGACCAGCACCGCAGCGGCAAGGCCATCCTGGCCATGCCCGCTTCCCGCGCGCTGCTCGAAGCGGCGGGCGTGTCCCCGACCCTGCCGTCGGGACAGGCGGACCCGGGGCTGGTCGTCGGCCACGACGCCACGGCCTTCGTCCAGGCCATCGTGCGCGACCGGCATCCCGGCCGCCACATCGAGCCGCCGTCCCCCTGACGCCCTCCCGGTGACCCGGGAGGGCCGTTACCATGGTCATCCTTTGCCGCGGGCCCGAGGCCACGCGACAAGCCATGGACGTTCACCCGCCTTCCCCCTCATCGCCATGACCGCTCCCCTCCCCCTATCCCACAGCTTCGCGCCCACCGGCCGCCTGCGCGCCTCCATCAACCTGGGCAACCCCCTCCTGGCCAACCGCAACCCCGCCACCGGGCAGCCGTTCGGCGTCTCGGTGGACCTCGCGCACCGCCTGGCGCAGCGGCTCGGCGTCGGGATCGAGCTGGTGGTGTTCGACACGGCCGGCCAATCGGTCGAGGCGGTGAGGAACGGCGCGGCCGACGTCGGCTTCTTCGCCATCGACCCGCTGCGCGGCGAGGGCATCGCCTTCACCGCGCCCTACGTGCTGATCGAAGGCAGCTACCTGGTGCGCCAAGAATCCCCGCTGCAGAGCAACCACGAGGTGGACCGGCCGGGCACGCGGGTGACCGTGGGCAAGGGCAGCGCCTACGACCTGTTTCTCTCGCGCGAGCTGCGGCAGGCCGAGATCGTGCGGGTGGCCAGCTCGCAGGCCGTGGTCGACGAGTTCGTGCGCCAGGGGCTGGACGTGGCCGCCGGCGTGCGACAGCAGCTGGAACACGACCAGCAGCGCCACCCGGGCCTGCGGCTGCTGCCGGGCCGCTTCATGGTGATCCAGCAGGCCATGGGCCTGCCCAAGGACCGCGGCGCCGACGCCGCGCGTTACCTGCACGCTTTCGTGGAAGACATGAAGTCGTCGGCTTTCGTGGCCGCTTCCTTGAACCAGCACCACATCCAGGGCGCCTCGGTGGCCCCCGCCGCCACCGCCCCATGAAAGACTTTCTCCCCGCCTACGCCCACCCCTTCATCGACGTCATCACCATCGCGCTGCAGATGGCGCTGATCGTCTTCGTGGCGCTGCTGCTGCGCTCGCTGCTGCACCGCCTCATCACCCGCGTGGGGGAGGACAAGCGCCTGCCGCTGGAACTCGTGATCGGGGGCCGGCGCGTGGTCACCTTCCTGCTGTTCGGTGCCGCCCTGCTGCTGGTGCTGGACCGCGTGGGCGTCTCCGGCATGGTGATCTGGACCGCCTTCACCGGTTTCGCCGCCGTGGGCGCCATCGCCTTCTTCGCGGCCTGGAGCGTGCTCTCCAACATCTTCTGCGCGGTGCTGATCTTCACCTCGCGCCCGTTCGGCCTGCGCGACCGCATCGAGCTGCTCGAAGGCGGCGACAAGCCCGGCCTGGCCGGCGAGGTGATGGACATCAACCTGATCTACACCACGCTGCGCGAAGACACCGCCGACGGCGCGGAGCCCTCCTACCTGCGCGTGCCCAACAGCCTGTTCTTCCAGCGCACCACGCGCCTGCGCACGCGCGAGTCGGTGGTGCGTTCGCTGCTGGACTGAGCGGCGCTCAGGGCCGGTCGGCCGCGAGCACCTCGCGCACGCGCGCGGCGTGCGGAATCGGCGCCACCGCGCCATAACCCTCGGTGGAGAGCGCGGCCACCGTGGCGGCGTAGCGCCCGGCGGTGGGCAGGTCGTCGCCGGCCACCAGCCGCGCCACGAAGGCACCGCCGAAGGCATCGCCCGCGCCGGTGGCGTCCACCGGCTGGCAGCGCGCGGGCGCGATGCGGTGGCGCTCGCTGGCCGTGGCCACGATCGCGCCCTGCTCGCCCATCTTGAGCGCCACCGTCTTCGCGCCCAGGCGCAGGCAGTGGTCCACCAGCGCGTCGGGCTCGCGCAGGCCGGTGATGGCGACCACGTCGTCGTAGCTCGGCAGGCAGATGTCGCTCAGGCCGATCACGTCCGTCATGACGGCGCGCGCGCGCTCGACCGACCACAGCTTGAGCCGCAGGTTGGTGTCGAACGAGACCCAGGCCCCGGCGGCGCGCGCGCATTCGATGGCGGCGTAACCCGCGTCGCAGGCGCTCGGCGAAATCGCCAGCGAGATGCCCGAGAGGTGCAGCACGCGCGCCGTCGTGATCGGCGCGCGCGGCAGCGTGGCCGGCGTGAGCCGGCTCGCGGCCGAGCCGCTGCGGAAGAAGCTGAAGTGGTGGCCCTGGTCGTTGTGGGTCACGAAGTAGATGGCGCTGAAGGCCGCCGGGTCGCTGAGCACGTGGCTGTGGTCCACGCCCTCCTCGTCCCACAGGCGGCGCAGCAGGGCGCCGTAGGGGTCGTCGCCGAGCGCGCTCACGTAGGCCACGCGCGCGCCCTGGCGGGCGGCGGCGATGGCGAAGTTGGAGGTGTCGCCGCCGAAGCCCTGCAGGTAGCTGCGCCCGCCGTTCTCCCCGGTCTGGTTGAACTCGACCATGGCCTCGCCCAAGGCCACGATCTGCGCGGCCCCGGCGTGGCTGGGTGCCTCAGATGCGGCCATATTTGGCCAGGCCCTTGCGCAGCGACTTCTCGGCCATGATGAGCTTGGCCTGCTCCAGCTCGCGTTCGTCGATCTCGCGCGAGGCGGCCAGCACCTCGGCGGCCCGCGCGCGCGGCACCACGACCACGCCGTCCACGTCGCCCACCACGATGTCGCCCGGGTGCACCACGATGCCGCCCACGCGCACCGGCACCTGCGAGGCCACCGTGCGGAAGCGGCCCAGCGTGGTGCCGGGGCTCACGTCGCGGGCATACACCGGGAAGCCGTAGTCGCGCCGGATCTCGGTGAGGTCGCGCACGCCGCCATCGAGCACCGCGCCGGCATGGCCGTTGGCCACGGCACCGGCCGTCATGAGGCCGCCCCACACCGCCACGTCGGGCTGGCCGCCGTCGATGGAGATCACGATCACGCTGCCCGGTTCGGCTTCGTCGATCAGGTCCAGCGCGTGCTGGGGCGGCACGAACTCATCGGTCGCCGATTCGAGCACGGTGGCGGCCGGGCCGCAGAGGCGCTTGTCGTTGATGCGCGGCTTGATGGGCGTGTCCATGTAGCCGCGCTGGCCGCAGACCTTGTCCACCGCGTCGGCCACCGAGGCCACGGCCACCTGGTTGAAGCCGTCGACCAGCTCCTTCAATTCCTTGTTCATCGTTTCTCCGTTCCATCAAAAAAATCACCAGCGGTTGAGCCAGTGCAAGGGTTGTTCTCCGCGCAGGACGCGCACCGCCTCCTGCGCCGTCTTGAGCTGCAGCTCGCGCATGGCCTCTTCGCTGTACCAGCCCATGTGGTTGGTCACGACCACGTTGTCCAGGCCGAACAGCGGGTGCGCGCCCGGGGGTTCCTGCTCGAACACGTCCAGCCCCGCGCCCAGGATGCGGCGCTCGCGCAAGGCCTCGTACAGCGCCTGCGTGTCCACCAGGCCGCCGCGCGCCGTGTTCACCAGGATGGCGGTGGGCCGCATGAGCGCGATGCGCCGCGCGTCCACCATGTGTTTCGTGTGCGCGTTCAGCGGCGCGTGCAGCGAGATCACGTCGGCCTCGGCGAACAAGGTGTCGAGGTCGGTGCGTTCCACGCCGGGGGGCATGTCGGTCTTGGGATCGTGCACCAGCACGCGGCCGAAACCGAAGCCGGCGAGTTTCTCCAGCGTCATGCGCGCGATGCGGCCGAAACCCACCAGGCCCAGCGTGCGCCCGCGCAGCCGGAACATGGGCTGCAGCACGCCGGTGGACCAGCGGCCCGCGCGCACCTCGGCGTCGTGCAGGCCGATGCGGCGCGAGACGGCCAGCGCCAGCGCCACGGCCTGCGAGCTCACTTCGTCGGTGCCGTAGTCCGGCACGTTGGCCACCATGATCCCGCGCTCGCGCGCGGCGGCCTGGTCGATGTTGTCCACACCGATGCCGTAGCGGATCACCGCGCGGCAGCGGGTCATGGCGTCGATCACCCGGCGCGACACCGGCGACTCGCGCACCAGCACCACGTCGGCGTCCACCACCGAGGCCGCCGCCGCGTCTTCGTCGCGGCGGCAGGGGCGCACCTCGAAGCGCGCGCCCTCGGCGCCCAGCAGGGCCTCTTCCTGGTCGTAGGCGGCGTAGCCGTCGTCCAGGGCCACCACCAGGCGGTCTTGCGTCACCCCGTCGCTCACTTGGCGGCAGCGGCTTGCAGCAGCTTCTCGGTCCACTCCTTGCTCACCTCGGCCTCGAGGTAGGCGCGCACCGGCGGCTGCGCCACCTTGCGGAAGCGGTCGATCTCGGCCGGGCTGAGTTCGGTCACCGTCATGCCCTTTTCGGTCAGCACCTTCTTGGCCGAGAGGTCCTGCGCGCGCGTCATGTCGCGGTGGATCTTCTTGGCGATGTCCACACCTTCGGTCACGGCCTTCTTCTCGGTGGCGTTCAGGCCGTTGAAGAAGCGCTCGCTGACCATGTAGGCGTGCAGGCTGTAGACGTGGCCGTCCAGCGTGATGTGTTTCTGGTGCTGGAACAGGCTGGCGGCCATGATGTTGGTGACGCCGTTTTCCTGGCCATCGGCTGTGCCCTGCGCGAGCGCGGCGGGCAGTTCGCCCCAGTCGATCGCGGTGGGGCTCGCGCCCAGCGACTCGACCAGCTTCACGAACACCGGGCTGGGCTGCACGCGGATCTTCAGGCCCTTCATGTCCTCGGGGGTCTTGATGGCGCGCTTGCTGTTGGTGAAGTGGCGGATGCCGTTGTCGGCGTAGGCCATGAGGCGGATGCCGGTGCGCTTGCGCATGTCCTCGGCCAGCTCCTGGCCGAACTTGCCGTCGAGCACGGCGTAGGCGTGCGCGTGGTCGTTGAACAGGAAGGGCAGGCCGAAGATGTTGAAGGTCTTGTAGACGCCGGGAATGCCGCCGTCGTGCACCACGGCGAGTTCGACCGTGCCCAGGCGCAGGCCTTCCATGACCTGCTGCGCCGGGCCCAGCTGGCCGGCGGGGTACAGCTCGACCTTGAGCGAGCCGTTGGTGGCTTTCTCCACGTGGTCCTTGAACGCGAGCGCGGCGGCGTGCTTGGGCTGGTCGTTGCCGGCCGGTTGGTAATGCGTGTACTTCAGCACCTTCTGCGCGAACGCGGGGCCGGCGCCGAGCGCCAGCAGGGCGGGGGCGGCCACGGCCGCCAGGAAGTGCTTGCGATGAATCTTCACGGGGAGTCTCCTTCTGTGGTTAGTGTTGGTAGCCGAGCACGCCGGGCAACCAGGTGGAAAACGCGGGAACGAAAGTGAGCAGCATCAGCACGCCGAACAGCGCGACCAGCATGGGCACCATCTCGCGCACCATGGGGCCCATGCGCACGCCCGAGACGGCGGAGGTGACGAACAGCAGCCCACCCACGGGCGGCGTGACCATGCCCAGCGTGAGGTTCACGATGACCACGATGGCGAAATGCAGGGAGTTCAGCCCGGCCGCCTCGGCCAAGGGGCCGAGGATGGGCACCATGATCATCACGCCCGGCAGCGGCTCGATGAAGATGCCCACGAGCAGCAGCAGCACGTTGATGGCGATCAGCAGCTCGATCGGCGAGAGCGACATGCCGGCGATCCAGGCGGCCATGGTCTGCGGGATCTGGCCCACGGTGAGCACCCAGGCGAACACCGCCGAGGTGGCGACGATGAACAGGATGGAGGCCGTCATCAGCGCCGAGCGGAACAGGATGGCGGGCAGCATGTTCCATTGCAGCGTGCCGTAGACGAAGCGGCCCACCAGCAGCGCATACAGCACGGCGGCGGCCGAGGCCTCGGTGGGCGTGAAGATGCCCAGGTGAATGCCGCCCAGGATGATCACCGGCAGCATCAGCGCAGGCAGCGCGCGCCAGAACAGGCGCAGCAGCGGTGCCGGGTCGAGCAGCTCGGGCGAGGAGCGGTAGCCGCGCCGCACGCTCACGATGTGGTTCACCACCATCAGCGAGAGCGCGATCAGGAAGCCCGGCACCACGCCGGCCAGGAACAGGCCGGTGATGCTCACGCTGTTGTCGGTCATCGCGTAGACGATCATGATGATCGAGGGCGGGATGATGGGGCCGACGATGGCGGTGCTCGCGGTGAGCGCGGCGGCGTAGGCGTCCTTGTAGCCGGCCTTGCGCATCATCTTGATGAGCATGGCGCCGGGACCCGCCGCATCGGCCAGCGCCGAGCCGCTGATGCCCGAGAAGAAGGTGAGCGTGAGGATGTTGGCGTGGCCCAGGCCGCCGCGGCGCATGCCCACCAGGCGCGCGGCGAACTTGAGCAGCACGTCGGTGAGCGCGCCGCCCGTCATGAGCTCGGCGGCGAGGATGAAGAAGGGAATCGCCATCAGCGGGAAGCTGTCGAGCCCGCTGAAGAGGTTCTGCATCACCACCAGCGAGGACAGGCCGGGCTTGAGCCAGACCGCCACCAGACCGGCGATGAGCATCGCGAAGGCAATGGGTGCGCCGATCACCATCAGCGCCAGAAAGACCAGACCGAGAACCGTCGTCATCGCAGGCCCTCCGGGTTCACAGGGCCTGCGGGTCGAAGCCTTCGACCCGGTCCCACTCGCCCAGCACGATCCACTGCCGCGCCACCATCGCCAGGTGCACCAGCATCAGCGCCGCGCCCAGCGGCAGCGCGAGGTACACCTTGCCCAGCGACCAGCCCAGCACCGGCGATTCCTGGTACCAGGCGAACTCCACGTACTCGATGCCCAGCCAGACCAGCGTCAGCAGCGTGGCCGCGACGATGGCCACGATGAGCACGCGCAGCAGCCGCGCCATGGGCAGCGGCACCGAGGCCTGCAGCGTGTCGATGGCGATGTGGCCGCCCACGCGCAGCGCGGGGCCGGCGCCGATGAAGGCGGCCCAGATCATCATGTAGCGCGTGGCCTCTTCCACCCAGGTGAAGGAATGGCTGAAGGCATAACGCGCGAACACGTTGCCGATCACCAGCGCGGCCATCACCCCCAGCAGCACGATGAGCACCCAGCGGTTGGCGGCGAGAAAGGCGCGCGCCAGCGGGTGCGCGGGGGAAGATGGGGAAGGCGGGGAACTCACGTGAATGTCTCCGGGTTGCTCAGCTTGACGTGTCGGCCGCCATGGTATCTGATATCTCAGATGTTAAATCAGCAATAACCCTATACTCCTCGCCACACGAGACCGACCACCCCATGAACACCGCCCTGGAACTGCAACGCCCCCGACTGCTCACCGACGTGGTCGCCGAGCGGCTGCGCGAGGCCATCGTCAAAGGCGACCTCAAGCTCGGCGAGCAGGTGTCGGAAGCCCAGCTGGCCCAGCGCATGGGCGTGAGCAAGACGCCGGTGCGCGAGGCCCTGCTGCGGCTCAAGAGCGAGGGCCTGGTGGAGATCCACCCGCAGCGCGGCACCTTCGTCTTCACGCTCTCGCCGCAGGAGCTGTCGCATCTGCTGCAGTTCCGCGCGATGGTGGAGACCGAGGCGCTGCGCGAGGCCATGCAGTCCCATCCGCGCGAGCTGCTGCAGCGCATGGCGCAGTGCGTGAAGGAAATGAAGACCGCCGAGCGCGCGAAGGACCTGCCCGCGCTCGCGCGCATCGACATGAGCTTTCACCAGGCCTTCTTCGAGAGCTGCGACAACCATTACCTGCGCGCCAGCTACGAGCTGCTGCGTTACCAGCTCACCGCGCTGCGCCACCGCTCGCCCATCACCAACGCGGTCTCCAGCCACCAGGTGCTGGTGGACGCGGTGGAAGACCACGACGCCACGAAGGCCTGCGCCCTGCTGCGCGGCCACGTGCTGGAAAACGAACCGCGCTACCTGCTGGCCTGCGGCATCGCCTGAGGGGCAGCGCGGGCGGCGGGCCTTCAGTACAATCGCCGACCCCTCACCCCGCGCTTACCCCATGCAGTATTCCGTTTCGCACCACAAGCTCAAGCTCATCCTGGCCGCGCATGGCCTCAAGCCGGGCGATGCCGGCGGCATCGACGCGCTGTTCGGCGGCAAGGATGGCTACTACTGGTTCGGCACCGTGCGCGATCTCTGCCCCGAGGGCAAGACCCTGTCGTGGGAGAACCAGTACGCCATGGTCAACGCGATCCAGGCGCACGAAAACGCCACGGCCGAAGAGGACGAAATGAAGCCCCAGGTGCCCAGCGCGGCCAACATCGCGGCGCTCTCCAAGCTGCTGGCCGACCCGCTCTGAGGCCTAACGCGGCCGCTTGAAGCGCAGGCGCGCCTGCGCGGCCTGCGCGCGCATCACGCAGGCCTCGGCGTGGTCGTTGATCAGGCCCATGGCCTGCATGAAGGCGAACACCGTGGTCGGGCCGACGAAGGCCCAGCCGAGTTTCTTCAGGTCTTTCGACAGGCGCACGGAGGCGTCCGATGTGGACACGGTCTGTGGCGCGCCCAGGTCCGCCTCGTCGGGTTCGTAGCGCCAGAAGAACGCCGCCAGCGAGCCTTCGGCCTTCACCATCTCCTGCGCGCGCCGCGCGTTGTTGATGACCGCCTCGATCTTGCCGCGGTGTCGCACGATGCCCTCGTCGCCCAGCAGGCGCTCCACGTCCTGGGCCGTGAAGCGGGCGACGCGGTGAAAGTCGAACCCGTGGAAGGCGGCGCGGAAGTTCTCGCGCTTGGCAAGGATGGTGCGCCAGCTCAGGCCGGACTGGAAACTCTCCAGGCACAGCTTCTCGAACAGCCGGCGGTCGTCGCCGACGGGGAAGCCCCACTCCCGGTCGTGGTACGCGAAGAACTCGGGCGCGGCGGCGCACCAGCGGCAGCGGGGTTGGCCATCGGGGCCGGCCACGGTGGTGTTCATGCAGGGTCTTTCTTCATTCAATCCAGGGGCCAGGGCAGGTCGCGCTGCAGGGCCGCTGGCCCGTCGGGCGCCTTCGGGGCTTCGTGGCCCGCGTCCAGCGAGCGCCACCAGGGCGTCACCACCTCGAGCGCGGCCGGCTCCACGGCCTCACCCAGGCGGGGCATGAGCAAGGGCGTGCCCTGCCCTTGCGCCAAGGCCAGCAAGGTCTCCACCGGTTCGTCCCAGGCGTGCATGGCCAGGCTAAAGGTGCCCCAGTGCACCGGCAGCAGGGCGCCGCCGCCCAGCAGCGCGTGCGCCTTCAGGGCGTTGGCCGGCCCCAGGTGGATGTCGCCCCAGGCCGGGTGGAAGGCACCCACCTCCAGCATCACCAGATCGAACGGCCCGAGGCGCTCGCGGATGGTGGCGTACTCCGTGGTCAGGCCGGTGTCGCCGCTGAAGAAGACGCGGTGCCGCTCGCTGGCGATCACCATCGACGACCACAGCGTGGCGTTGCGGTCCTTGAAGCTGCGGCCGGAGAAGTGCTGCGAAGGCGCCGCCGTGACCGTGATGCCGGTGCCGGGCACGCGGTGGCTGTCCCACCAGTCCAGCTCGGTGATGCGCTCGGCCGCCACGCCCCAGGCCTGCAGGTGCGCGCCCACGCCCAGCGAGGTGACGAAGGGCACGCGGCTGTGCCGCGCGAGCGCGCGGATGGTGGGGTAGTCCAGGTGGTCGTAGTGGTCGTGCGAGATCACCACCACGTCCACCTCGGGCATCTCGCGCAGCCGCAGCGGCACGGGCTGGAAACGCTTGGGGCCGAGCAGCCGGAACGGCGAGGCGCGCGTGCCCCACACGGGATCGGTCAGCACGCGGTGGCCGTCGATCTCGATCAGCACCGTGGAATGCCCCAGCCAGGTGGCGCGCAGGCCGCTCTGGGCCGGGCGGCCCCAGCGCTCGCGCGGGTCCAGCGAGGGCAGTGCGACGCCGGGCAGTCGCCGGTCGCCCGCGCTCAGGAACTCCTTGAGCGTGGGCCGGGGCGCGGTGGGGTCGCGCAGCCCGGGCAGCACCGGGTGCAGGTTGCGAAAGCCCGTGCCGTCCCACAGGGGCGAAGCGCGCATGCGCTCCAGGCGCTCGCCCTGCGCCCGTTTGCCAAAACTGTTCATGCCAGCGCTCCTGCGGACGGCGCCCCCCTGCCCGCAGGGAGGATCACCGCTCGACGCAGTGTAGATCGCGGCGTCCGCGGGGTCACTCGTCCAGCCGGAACCCGAAGGTGCGCGAGACCTCGCGCCAGCCCGCGAGCTCGCTGCGGATCTTCGTGGCCAGCGCGGCGCCGTCCAGCTCGGCGGGCACCAGCGCCAGCCTGGCGAAGCTCTCCTTCACGGCCGGCGTGCGCAAGGCGGCGCGCACGACGGTGGACATGCGGTCGATGTGCGGCGCCGGGGTGCCGGGCCTGGCGAACATGCCGATCCATTCGGAACCCAGCACCTCGGGCATGCCTTGCTCCAGGAAGGTGGGCACCTCCGGCACGAAGCCGCTGCGCTCGCGCGCCGTCACCCCCAGCACGCGCAGCTTGCCCCCGCTCAGGTGCGGCAGCATGTCGGTGATGGGGTTGATGACCGCGGGGATCTGGCCACCCAGCAGGTCGGCGATGGCCGGCGCCGAGCCCCGGTAGGGCACGTGCTGCAACGGGAGGCCCGACGACTTCTGCAGCAGGTAGGTCAGGAAATGGGTGATGTTGCCCGCGGCCGGCGAACCCACGTTCAGGGCCGTGGGGTTGGCCCTGAGCCAGGCCACGAAGGCCTTCACATCGCCGACCTGCGCGGGCACGGCCGGCCCCACCGCCAGCGCCAGCGGCACGGTGGCGATCTGGGCCACCGGCACCAGGTCCTTGACCGGGTCGTAGCTGAGCCGGGTGTACACGTGGGGGTAGATGACGATCATCGACCCCGGCGTCACCAGCCACTGACTGCCATCGGCCGGGCCGTGGCGCAGGGTGTCGATGGCGATGCGCCCGCCGGCACCGGCCTTGTTCTCCACCACCGCGGTGTCGGCGGCCACGCCGCGGACGAACTCGGCGATGCGCCGGGCCACGACGTCGATCGCGCCGCCCGCGGGAAAGCCCGCCAGCAGCTTCACGACGCCGGGCAGCCGGTCCGAGGCCCGCGCGTGGTGGACAGGAAGGGTGGTCGCGGCAAGGCCCGCGATGAAGCGCCGTCGGTTGGTGTGCATCTCGTTCATGGGGATCTTCTCGTTCGGGGTTCGATGAAAACGTGCCGTGGGTTTCAGAAGCTGTGGCGCATGCCCAGCATGAAACCGGTCTGACCGCGCCCGGCCAGCGGTGCGGCGCTGGCCAGCTCGCCCGCGGAAATCGAATAGGCCGCCAGGCGGTCGTTGGACACCCGGCCCAACAGCGCATAGGCCGAGGTGCGCCGGCTCAGCGCATAGTTCCCGCGCAGCACGAGCATGCGGGCGTTCGCGTCGGGTCGCTCGTCGCGCAGCTGCAGCACCTGCGCGTCCACGCTCCAGGCGCCGGACAGGGGCACGTTGGCGCCGACGAACACGAGGTCGGTGGACAGCGGGGTCGGCGAGGCCCGCAGCCGGCGCTGGATCCAGCCGGCGCCGATCTTCGCGCTGCCCAGCTTCGCGTAGCCGGTGAGGAGGGTGCGGCGGTCCAGGTTGCCGGCGGCCGGCAGCGTGCCGGGAGGCTGCCCGAAGAAATTGCCCGCGGCGCCCCCCTTCTGCAGGTCGTGCGCCAGCGCCACACCCCAGCGGGGTGCGTCGTACTTCACCATGGCCGACCAGGCGCGGCACTCGCGCGCCGTGTTCTCGCCCGCGCAGTTGGCCGGCGCCAGGGCATCGCGCCCCAGCGAATAGGTGGCACCGACCGTGAGCGCGCCGAAGCTGCCCCGGTAGGCGATCGCGTTGTCGGTGCGGGCATTGGGCAGGTAAGGGTCCAGCGCGGCCGAGCCGAACACCGCCGGGCCCACCACGTCGGCGTCGAGCATCGAATAGAAGCTCATGGTCCAGTGGCGCCCCAGGGTCAGCGTGCCCCAGGGCGCGGAGAGTCCCACGAAGGCCTGGCGGCCGAAAGCCCGCCCGCCCTGCAGGGCCGTGCCGTTGTCCACGCCGAAGCCGGACTCGAGCGTGAACACCGCCTTGAGGCCGCCGCCCAGTTCCTCGTTGCCGCGCAGCCCCCAGCGCGAGGGCAGCTGCCCACCACTGAGCGAGGGCATGCGGGTCACGCTGGCGCCGGACGCACCCACGTTGTTGAGGTGCTCCACGCCGGTGTCGAGCACCCCGTAGAGCTGCACGCCGCCGGGCGTGGGTGCTTGCGCGTGGGCGCTGGTCAGCGCGCCCAGCAGGGCCGCCAGGGTGAGGCTGGTTTTCATGGGGTGTCTCCTCGTTGTGGGGAAAGGGTTGGACTCAGAGGTCCAGGGTGAGAAACGGGCCGCGCGCGCGCGAGACGCACAGCGCGATGCAGCCGCCTTGCGCTTTTTCGGTGTCGGTCAGGAAGCCGTCGCGGTGGTCGACCTCGCCCTCCAGCACGGGGGTGACGCAGGTGCCGCAGATGCCTTGTTCGCACGCGGTCTCGACGGCCACGCCCTGCTCGCGCAGCGCGTCCACGATGGTCATGTGCGCCGGCACGGTCACCGTGCGGGCACCGCGCGCGAGGCGGACCTCGAACGCGCTGTCGGCGGCCTCCGAGGCGGTGCTGGGCGCGGCGAAATGCTCCAGGTGCACCTGGCCGGGCGGCCAGTGGCGCGCCGCCACCGCGAGCACCGTGTCCATGAAACCGGCCGGTCCGCACAGGTAGAGGTGGGCGCCCGCAGGCGGCCTGGACAGCGCGCGTTCCAGCTGCTCGCGCACCGCCTCGGGTGGCAGGCCGCACCAGAACCGGCAGTGGGCCGAAAAAGGATCGGACGCCAGCAGCTCCCGGTAGGCCGCGTGCTCCGCGGCGCGCACGAAATGCAGCAGCTCGAACGGCTTGCCACCGGCCTGCAGGTGGCGCGCCATGCTCAACAGCGGCGTGATGCCGATGCCGCCGGCGACCAGCACGCTGTGCGCCGCATCCGTCAGCAGCGGGAAATGGTTGCGGGGCGTCCCGATGTCGAGCACGGTGCCGATGGCCACGGCCTCGTGCATGAAGCGCGAACCGCCCCGCGAGGCGGCCTCGAGCTTGACCGCCACCGTGTAGCTCGCGCGGTCGCCGCCATCGCCACACAGCGAGTACTGGCGCACCAGGCCGGGCTTCAGATGCAGGTCGATGTGCGCACCGGGCGTGTAAGCCGGCAGCTCACCGCCGTCGAGCGCCTCGAGCGTGAGCTCACGCACGTCCAGCGCCACGCGCCGGGCCGAGCGCACGCGCACGCGAATGGTCTCCAGCCCCTGGCGAGCCGGTGCCTGCCGCTCGGCCACGATGAGCGCGCTCATGCCGCCGCACCAGCGTGCGAACCGGCGGTCTGGGGCGCGAACAGCGTGGCATCGGCCGCGTAGCGGGCGCAATACGCTTCCTTGGGCATCGCGTTCGGCAGCTCGCCGGTGACCACCACCATGTCCCGGAAGTCGTTCTCCTGCGCCTGCCGCACCACGCCGCGGGGGTCGCCTCCGGCCTGCACGGTGTCCACGGCTTCGTCGAGCATGCGGCGCGCGCGCACGATGGCGATGTCGGACGACGACAGGTGCTCGTCCCTTTGCTGGTGGACCACGCCCTGCGACTGGGTGATGGCGATGTCGTGCACCGAGAAGCACTGGCCCAGGCCCAGGTACTCCTCGCGCTTCATCGCCTCCCGGTTCTGCGCGTACAGGCCGTCCTTGCGCCGCCACATGCGGTCGCCCTCCTCCTTCTCCGCCTGGTACTGCTTTTCCAGCGCCGCCGTGTCCAGCGACCCACTGCGGTGGAAGATGAACTCCCAGCGCCAGTGGCGCTCGTCGTCGATCGGCACGTCCCACAGCATGGTGAGGCCCCCTTCACCGAGGTAACCCTCGAAGCCGCCCACCGCGCAGGCGTTGGGCATCACGAAGTTGGTGATGCGCAGGGAGCAGCGGTCCGTGCCTTCGATCTGCCGGCGCGTGTACAGGCGAACACCAAAGCGCGTGTCCTCGATCGACAGCTCGGGGCGCGCCTGGTTGGCGAACACGCCCCAGCGCGCCTTCATCTGCTCGTCCGCCAGCTCCAGCTGGTGCAGGTACGAGGTGTGAACCGGGTCGATGTTGCCTTCGCTGGCCTGCAGCCAGTTGCACTCCCCGAGCCAGCGCGTGGTGTAGCAATGCGCCGCGCCGCCCTGCAGCGCCGGGTAGTTCGGGAACAGCGGCGGCTCTCCGGGCCCCATGTAGACCCAGAACGCGCCCGCGGCCTGGTGCAGCGGATAGGACTTCATCTGGATGCGGTGCCTGGCCGTGGCCGAGGCCTCCGCGGGCTGATCCAGGCAACGGCCCGCCACATCGAACAACCAGCCGTGATACGGGCAGCGGATGCCCCCGTCCTCGATGCGACCCAGCGCGAGGTCGGTGCAGCGGTGCGCGCACTTGCGGTCGATCAGGCCCACGCGGTCCTGGTCGTCGCGAAAGAGCACGAGGTCTTCGCCCAGGATGCGGATCGGTTGCGGCGGCGCGCCGGCCGGCAGGGACGCCACCAGCGCCACCGGCTGCCAGTAGCGGCGCAGCAACTCGCCGGCGGGTGTGCCGGCGTTGGTCTGGGTGAGGTACTGGTGGCGGTCGGCACCCCGGGGTCTGGCGTGGAGGGTGATGGGCTTCGCGAGCTCGTTCATGGCGGTCAACTCCTGAAATCAGATACAAGTATTTCTGCTAACAGAGTTAATCTAGTTCTATGTCTCGCGCGTTTGAATGGTAGATTCACCGAAACCGGACATCACTTTTTTTCATGGCTCGCATGGACGTCAAACAACTCCAGAATTTCTGCAAGGTGGCCGAGGTGGGCAGCCTCACGGCGGCGGCCCACGGTCTGGGCCTGACCCAGGCCGCGCTCAGCCGGCAGCTCGCGATGCTTGAAGCCGAACTCCAGGTGGCGCTGTTTCGCCGCACCGGCCGGGGCCTGGACCTCACGCCCGCGGGGCGGCGGCTGCTGGAGCAGGCCCACCTGGTGCTGCAGCAGATGGCGCAGATTCCGCGCGTGGTGCGGGGCGACGGCAAGGCGGCCCGCCTGAGCCTGGCCGTGGGCCTGCCGCCCAGCCTGGCGCGCACCATCGTGGTCCCGCTGGTGGAAGCCTTTCAGAACGACATCCCCGAAGTCGCGATGCGCTCGGTGGACGGCCTCTCGGCCAACCTGATGGACCTGGTCGCGGCGGGCAAGCTGGATTGCGCGGTGGTCTACAACACCGCCCCCACCGACAAGGTGCTGCTCACACCGATCGCCGAGGAAGACCTGTACCTCGTGACGGCCCAGGCCATGGCCGGCGGCACCGAGCCCGGCAGCTCGGTCCCGCTGGCCGACATCGCTCGCCTGCCCCTGATCACCGCGGGCGAGGGCAATGCCATCCACGTCACGCTCTCGGCCGCGCTGGCCCGGCTGGGCAAGACCGCCCAGGTCGTGCACGAGATCGCCAACCTCACGGCCATCCTGGACCTGGTGCGCAACGGCCATGGCTGCTCGGTCATCCCGCTCAGCGGCGTGCACTCCTGCATCGGCGACAAGACCGTGCGCCTGCACCGCATCCGGCGCCCCGCGCTGCGCTGCTCGCTGTTCATGGCGGTGCCCGCCCGCTCCGACGACCCCCTCACCGTGAGCGAACTGGACCTGCTGCGCAAGGTCGTGGTGCGTCAGCTGCGGCAGTTCGACGACGAGGTCGAGGCCTTCATCGCCGAAGGCCGGCGGCGGCATCCAGCGGCGTCCTGAGCGGTCCGTTCGGAGGCACAGCGGCCATACTCCGGCATCGCGTCGCTCAGGACCCCTCACCATGCCTCTGTTCGCAGCCACGGTTTTCCTGTCCGCTTTCCTGCTGTTCCAGATCCAGCCCATCGTGGCCAAGATGATCCTGCCGTGGTTCGGTGGATCGTCCTCGGTCTGGACGCTGTGCATGGTGTTCTTCCAGGTGGAGCTGCTGCTGGGGTACGCCTATGTGCACCTGGTGCACGAGAAGCTCAGCGCGCGGCGCCAGCCCTGGGTGCACGGCGTGCTGCTGCTGCTCAGCCTGGCCACCCTGCC
This sequence comes from Hydrogenophaga sp. FW305-3-2-15-A-LB1, assembly GCF_058787875.1. Lineage (NCBI taxonomy): Bacteria > Pseudomonadati > Pseudomonadota > Betaproteobacteria > Burkholderiales > Comamonadaceae > Hydrogenophaga > Hydrogenophaga sp. FW305-3-2-15-A-LB1. Next base: position 30,277 of record NZ_JBYTAE010000029.1, read on the forward strand.
TGTGGTGGCCGATCCGTCCTGGAAGCTCGACGCCCAGGCGCACCCGACCTGGAGCGTGCTCGCCGTGCTGGCCACCACCGTGGGCGTGCCCTACCTGCTGCTGTCCACCACCGGCCCGCTGATGCAGGCCTGGTACGCACGCGCCTTCGTGGCCCGGGGCGCGCAGCCCTACCGGCTTTACGCGCTGTCCAACCTGGCGTCCATGCTGGCGCTGCTGTCCTACCCGGTGCTGGTCGAGCCGGTGCTGGCGGTGAAGCCACAGGCCTGGGTGTGGTCGGCCGGCTACGCGCTGTTCGTGCTGGTCTGCGTGGCCACGGCGGGCTACACGGTGCGGCGCCAGAACGGCGCCACGGCCCACACCGCCCAGCTCGAAGACGCGCCCCGCCCCAGCTGGCGCGAGTGCCTGCTGTGGGTGGGCCTGGCGGCCACCGCCTCCATGCTCTTGCTGGCCATCACGCGCCACCTCACGCAGGACGTGGCGCCCGTGCCCTTCCTCTGGGTGCTGCCGCTGGCGCTGTACCTGCTGAGCTTCATCCTGTGTTTCGACGCGCCGCGCTACTACGTGCGCCCGCTTTTCCTGGGCGCCCTGCCGCTGGCCTTCGTCGCGCTGGACTTCGCGATGAACGAAGGCCTGGACGTGCCGGTGCTGGTGGCCCTGCTGTGTGCGGCGGTGTTCGTGTTCTGCATGGTCTGCCACGGCGAGCTGGTGCGCCGGCGCCCGCCGCTGCGCCACCTCACGCTGTTCTACCTGATGCTCTCGGTGGGCGGCGCACTGGGCGGCCTGTTCGTGGGCCTGGTGGCACCAGCGGTCTTCAACGCCTACTTCGAACTGCCGCTGGGCCTGTTCCTGTGCGCGCTGCTGACGGTGCGGGTGCTCTGGCCCGGGCTGCGCGCGCGCTGGCGCGCCGCCCTGCTGCTGGCGCTGCTGCTCTACGGCGCGCGCCTGGCCAGCATCTCGCTGGACTACGTGCAGGGCTACACCGAGGTGGTGCGCAACTTCTACAGCCAGACGCGCATCGAGCAGAGCGTGGACGAGGACGGCCTGGGCCCGGTCCGCAAGATGGTGCACGGCAGCATCACGCACGGCGAGCAGTACCTCAACCACCCGAAGCGCGCCACCGCCTATTACTGCGAGCGCACCGGCATCGGCCGCGCGCTGTTGAGCCTGCCCACCGACCGGCCGCGCAAACTCGGCGTGGTGGGCCTGGGCGCGGGCACGCTCGCGGTGTACGGCCGGGCGGGCGACGAGATGCGCCTGTACGAGATCAACGACCAGGTGCTGGACCTGGCGCGGCGGCATTTCACGTTTCTCTCGGACAGCGCCGCGCGCACCGTGCCGGTGCTGGGCGATGGCCGCCTGATGCTGGAGCGCGAGGCCCCGCAGGCCTTCGACCTGCTGGCCATGGACGCGTTTTCAGGCGACTCGATTCCCACCCACCTGCTCACGCTCGAGGCCTTTGACGCCTACCAGCGCCACCTGCGGCCGGACGGGCTGCTCGCGGTGCACATCACCAACACCTACCTGGACCTGCGCCCAGTGATGGCCTCGGCCGCGTTGCACATGGGCAAGGTGGCGCTGCTGCTGGAATTGCCGTCGGGCCATGGCGACCCGTTCTGCCGGCGCTCCTCGTGGGTGGTGTTCGTCAACCCGGCGCAGGCGGCGAACCTGCCGCCCGCCTTGCGGGGGGCTCAGGTGCTGACACCGCGCCCGGGCTTCCGGCCGTGGACGGACACCTTCTCCAACCTGTTCGACATCCTGATCTGAGGGCCCGCTCGGCGCCGTTGCACTTTCTTGCAACTGCGCCGCGCCGGCTTCACGACTTCGCGTCGGGCGGTGGTGTGGTCACCACCTGGCCGTCCTTCACCGGCAGCGTCGCGCCGGGCTTGAACGAGGTGCGCACCGTGCCGTCCTTGCCATCCAGGCGGTAGGTCACCTGGTAGCCGCTGAGCTTCTGCGTCTTTTCGTTGACCGTCTTGCAGCGCCGCTCCACCGAAGCGACCGTGTCCTTCTGCTGCATGTTCTTCTGCACCTGGTTGCCGGCGTAGCCGCCAGCCGCGGCACCGGCCACGGTCGCCAGCGTCTTGCCGCTGCCGCCACCAATCGTGCTGCCCAGCAGGCCGCCGGCCACGCCGCCGATCACAGAGCCGGCGATGCGGTGCTGGTCCTTCACGGGCGCCTGCCGCTGCACCGTCACGTCCTCGCAATGCTCGCGCGGCGTGACCACCGTGGCCATGACTTCCTTCACCTCGACCACCTCGGCGACTTTGGGTTTCATGAGCGTCTGGTAGCCGGTGACGCCGCTGGCGCCGATGACGACCGTGGCGAGACCGCCGACGACCAGGCCCTTCATCATTGATTTGTCCATGTTTGCATCCTGCCTTTCTGTGGAATCCATCTTGCGCGGCAATCTATCGCTGTTCTGTCGTGTTCTTGTGACAAAGCGTGTCCGCGTACACTCTGCCCTGCTCCGGGGTGCACGGACTCGAAAGGGTCCGGCGCTGAGACGGCTTGACGGCCGAACCCGTGAACTTGATCCGGTTAGTACCGGCGAAAGAAGAGCGCATGCCCCACGGCGGCATGCGGGTGCGGCCCTTCCCCCGGCGGAAGGGCGGCGCCCGCGCACGCGGTCACTGGGGCGGTCCTCCGGAGCATTCATCCATGCCCATCCACCGGAACCGGAGACCGCCACCATGAACGCCCCCGACAAGATCCCCACCGCCTCGCTCGCGCTCAGCCGCGAACCCTTTCCCGCCTCCCGCAAGATCCACGTGCCCGGCCAGCTGCCCGGCGTGAGCGTGCCCATGCGCGAGATCGCGCTCACCAACGGCGAGCGCGTCGTGGTGTACGACACCTCGGGCCCGTACTCGGAACCGACGGCCGCGATCGACGTGACGCGCGGACTGCCCGAGGCGCGCGGTGCCTGGATCGCCGCGCGCGGCGACACCGAAACCTACGAGGGCCGCGCGCGCCAGGCGCTGGACGATGGTGTGAAACACGAAGCCCGCGACGCCGAACGCATCGAGGCCTTGCGCGCCTCCGCCATCGGCCTGCAGCGCACGCCGCGCCGCGCGCGCACCGGCTCGAACGTGACGCAGATGCACTACGCGCGCCGCGGCATCGTCACGCCCGAAATGGAATACGTGGCCGTGCGCGAGAACGGCAAGCGCGAATGGATGGCCGAGTACCTGGGCGACGCGGCGCGCGAAGCGCGCCTGCGCGGCAACCCCATGGGCGCGCGCATCCCCGAGATCATCACGCCCGAGTTCGTGCGCGACGAGGTGGCGCGCGGCCGCGCCATCATCCCGGCCAACATCAACCACCCCGAGGTGGAGCCGATGGCGATCGGCCGCAACTTCCTGGTCAAGGTCAACGCCAACATCGGCAACTCGGCCGTCACCTCCAGCATCGAGGAGGAAGTAGACAAGCTGGTGTGGGCGATCCGCTGGGGCGCGGACAACGTGATGGACCTCTCCACCGGCCGCAACATCCACACCACGCGCGACTGGATCGTGCGCAACTCGCCGGTGCCCATCGGCACGGTGCCGATCTACCAGGCGCTGGAGAAGGTGGGCGGCGTGGCCGAGGACCTGAGCTGGGCGATCTACCGCGACACGCTGATCGAGCAGGCCGAACAGGGCGTGGACTACTTCACCATCCACGCCGGCGTGCGCCTGCCCTTCATCCACCTCACCGCGAACCGGCGCACCGGCATCGTCTCGCGCGGCGGCTCCATCATGGCCAAGTGGTGCATCACGCACCACCAGGAGAGCTTTCTCTACACGCACTTCGACGAGATCTGCGAGATCATGAAGGCCTACGACGTGAGCTTCTCGCTCGGCGACGGCCTGCGCCCCGGCAGCGCCGCCGACGCCAACGACGAAGCCCAGTTCGCCGAATTGAAAACCCTGGGCGAGCTCACGCAGACCGCGTGGAAGCACGACGTGCAGACCATGATCGAAGGCCCGGGCCATGTGCCGATGCACCTGATCCAGGCCAACATGGACGAGCAGCTCAAGCACTGCCACGAGGCCCCGTTCTACACCCTGGGCCCGCTCACCATCGACATCGCGCCCGGCTACGACCACATCGCCTCGGCCATCGGCGCGGCCATGATCGGCTGGATGGGCACGGCCATGCTCTGCTACGTGACGCCCAAGGAGCACCTGGGCCTGCCCGACCGCGACGACGTGAAGCAGGGCCTGATCGCCTACAAGATCGCCGCGCACGCGGCCGACATCGCCAAAGGCCACCCCGGCGCCCGCGCGCGCGACGACGCCATGAGCAAGGCGCGCTTCGAGTTCCGCTGGCACGACCAGTTCAACCTCGGCCTGGACCCGGACACCGCGCGCGACTTCCACGACGAGACCCTGCCCAAGGACAGCAGCAAGGAAGCCCACTTCTGCAGCATGTGCGGGCCGAAGTTCTGCTCGATGAAGATCACGCAGGACGTGCGCGACTACGCCGAACAGGGCATGGCCGGCAAGTCGGCCGAGTTCAAGGCCGCGGGCGGCGAGTTCTACGTGCCGGTGCCGTCGATCCCGATCAAGGCCGGCGCCTAAACTCCCCGCCATGACCGACGACGACCTACCCCCGCTGAACCCCACGCCACCTGGCCTCTACCGCCACTACAAGGGCGGCTGGTACGAGGTGCTGGACACCGTGCGCTGCAGCGAAACCCTGCAGGGCATGACCCTGTACCGCGCGCTCTACGGCGGCTGGGGCCTGTGGGTGCGGCCGGCGGCCATGTTCGCGGAGGTGGGCACGTTCGAGGGGCGCGAGCAAGCGCGCTTCACGCGGCACGACCCGGCCGGCGTGCCGCTGGCCGACCTGCCCACCGCGCAGGCGCTCGTCGCCCACCTGCGCGGCCTGGCGCAGCGCCGGGGCATGGACCTGGACAGCATCCTGCGCCCGCCACCGCCCGAGCCCGCCACCTGCTGCGGGCGGGGTTGCAACGGCTGCGTCTGGGAAGGCTTCTACACCGCCCTGCACCACTGGCGGGAGGACGCGCTGGCCCGCCTTTTGTGACATTTGACCGGCCCCGGGCCCGGGCGGCGCCTCGGCCCGGGGCCCTTCCGTATACTGGTCGGGGTACAAAACCAGCGCCCCGCCTCAGCGCCCAGGGGACGCGACCGAATCAAAGAGGGAAGTCGAGTGAGTCAATCGAACATCGGCGGTTTCCGCATCGCAGGCATCAGCACGTGCCTGCCTCCGATGGTCGTGGACAACCTCGACCCGGCCCTGGGCTTCCCGCCGGAGGACGTGCGCAAGGTCGTGGCCATGGCCGGCGTGCGCGAACGCCGCGTGGTGGACCCGTCCATCACCTCGGCCGACCTGTGCCACCGCGCCGCCACGCGGCTGATGGAGCGCCTGGGCTGGGCGCCCGAGAGCGTGAGCGCGCTGATCTTCGTGACCCAGACGCCCGACCACTTCCTGCCCTCCTCCAGCTGCCTGCTGCAGCAGCGCCTGGGCCTGCCCGACACCTGCGCCGCGTTCGACGTCGGCCTGGGCTGCTCCGGCTATCCCTATGGCCTGTACATCGCGGCCGCGATGCTGCGCGCCGGGGGCCACCAGCGCGTGCTGATGCTGCATGGCGAAACGCCCAGCCGCTTCGTGAGCCCCGAAGACCAGGCCACCGTGCTGCTGTTCAGCGACGCCGGCTCGGCCACCGCGCTGGAGCTCGACGACACGCCCGGGGCCGGCGGCCAGTTCGTGCTGCACACCGATGGCAGCGGCGCCGACGGGCTGATCCTGCGCGGCGGCGCCTTCCGCGACCGCGAGCCGACCAACCCGCGCCACCACTTCCTGGAAATGGACGGCGCGGCCATCTTCAACTTCACCATCAAGCGCGTGCCCCCGCTGATCGCCGAGACGCTGGCCTTCGCGGGCAAGACCGTGGCCGACGTCGACGCCTTCGTGTTCCACCAGTCCAACCGCTTCATCATGAAACACCTGATGAAGAAGAGCGGACTGCCGGACGACCGGGTGCCGATGTCCATCGAGGACAGCGGCAACTGCGGCGGCCCCTCGGTGGCCGTGGCCATGACGCGCCGGCTCACCCCGCCCGCGCCGGGGCAGCGGCTGCACTGGATGCTGCTGGGCTATGGCGTCGGACTGTCATGGGGATCGGCCATGATCCAGATCGACGACCGCGCCGTGCTGCTGCACGACGACGGTGAAGGCCTGTCATTGAATCGAGGTGCCACCGATGAGTGAGAAATCCAAGACCCAGGTGTCCGTGAGCGATGCCCTCGCCATGCTCGCCGAGTGTTTCAACCTGCCCGTGGAAGACATGCACGCCGACCTGCAGCGCGACGCCATCGACGACTGGGATTCCATGGGCGCGCTCATGCTCATGGCCGAACTCGACGAGCGCTTCGGCATCGAGCTCACGGCCGAGGTCTCGCGCGAGATGACCCGCATCGGCGATGTGCTGGCCTTCCTCAAGGTGCACGGGGTGCTGAGTGAAAACGCCTGATGTGCGGCGCTCCGTGGCGCCCGCCCCCCGCCTGCCCGAGCACGAGAAGCTCGGCCGGCTGGTGGCGCGCAGCCTGGGGCTGGACGCCACGGCGCTGCAGCTCGGCCTGAACCCGGCCCTGCTCGCCGACCTGCCCGAGGTCATCGCGCTGCGCCGCGAGCACCTCAACGGCGGCTGGGACGACGACACCTACCTGCGCTGGCGCTACCGGCTCGGGCGCGCCAGCGGCGGCTTTGGCGACCTGTGGTGCCTGCGCGCCAAGGGCCGGCTGCTGGCCATCATCGGCGTGGAGGAACTGCGCGTCGAGCACGACGGCCAGCTGCACGCGGGCGCCCAGGTGATGGACCTGCTGGTGCGCCCCGAGACGCAGGAGTCGGGCCTGGGCATCTGGCTCAACCAGGCCATGCTCGCGCGGTACGACTTCACCCTCGCGGTGGGCGCCAACCAGAACTCGGCCGGCATCGTGCGCCGCATGTTCGAGCCGCTGCCCTCGCGCCTGACCTTCACCCACCCGCTGGACCTCGCGCCCTTCGTGCGCCGCCGCTGGCCGGCGGTGGCCGGCCTGCCCCTGGCCATGCGCGTGGCCAACGGCGGCCTGGCCCTGCGCCGGCTCGCGCTGCGCCGCCACCGGCCGCGCGGCCTCACGCTGGAAAACACCACCCAGCTCGACCCGGCACTGGCCGTGCCCGACACCCTCGATCCGGCCAGCGTGCACCTGCGCCGCGACAGCAGCTACCTGCAGCAGCGGCTGCTGGGCAACCCCCGGCGTTCGCTCGTGGTGCGCGTGGCGCGCCGCGAAGGCAAGGTGGTGGGCCTGATCGCCTGGGCGATGGAAACCGACGACAAGGGCCGGCCCGAGCTGCACGTGATCGACTGGCACCACGACAACGACGCCACCCTGATGGGCCTGCTGCACGACGCGGTGCGCGAAGCCGCCGCCCGGCGCTGCAGCTGCGTGCGGCTGAACCTGCAGGACAGCGCCACGCAACGCGTGGCCGCGCGCGCCGGCTTCCTGCCCTCGCGCGACGACGAAGGCCGCCTGTGCGGCGTGCAGTCGCGCGACCCGGCCCTGGCCAGGCGCCTGGCCAAGGCCCGCTGGGGCCTGACCGACGCGAGCGACGACAGCGATGCGCTCTGACCCGCCACACCGCGCTGCGAGGGCCTGAACATGTGCGGCATCGCAGGCCTCTTCAGCCCCCGGCGCCCGCCCGCGCGGGCCGAGCTGGACGCCATGATCGGCACGCTGGGCCACCGCGGCCCGGACGGACGAGGCACCTGGGTCGAAGGCCCGATCGGCCTGGCCCATGCGCGGCTGGCCATCATCGACCCTGAAGGCGGCGCCCAGCCCATGGGCAGCGCGGACGGCCGCGTGCAGCTGGTCTTCAACGGTGAGATCTTCAACTACATCGAGCTGCGCGAAGAGCTGCGCCAGGCCGGCCACCGCTTCGCCACCGACTCCGACACCGAGGTGCTGCTGCACGCCTATCAGGCCTGGGGCGATGCCTTTCTCTCGCGCCTGAACGGGCAGTTCGCCCTCGGCCTGTGGGACGGCCCGCGCCAGCGCCTGCTGCTGGCGCGCGACGGCGTGGGCATCCGCCCGCTGTTCTGGACGCGCGTGGGCCCGCGCCTGGCCTTCGCCTCCGAAGCCAAGGCCCTGTTCGCGCTGCCTGAGGTGCCGCGCGGGCTGGACCCCGCCGGCCTGGCCGCCAGCTTCGGCTGGTGGGCGCCGCTCGCGCCGCGCTCGGCCTTCGAAGGGATCCACTGCCTGCCGCCCGGCCACTGCCTGGTGGTGGACGCGCAGGGCGAAACGCTCACGCGCTGGTGGGACTGGGACTTCCCCGTCACCGACCCCTTCGCGCCGGTGGACGAAGACGCGCTGGCCGACGAACTGCACGCCCTGCTGGTGGACGCGGTGCGCCTGCAGCTGCGCGCCGATGTGCCGGTGGGCGCCTACCTCAGCGGCGGGCTGGACTCGTCCATCCTCACCACCATCATCCGCCGCCACACCGACACACCGCTGCGCAGCTTCTCGCTCACCTTCGACGACGCCGAGTTCGACGAAAGCGAGCACCAGCAGGCCATGGTGCGGCACCTGAACACGCAGCACTCGTCCATCGGCTGCGGCCGGCACCACATCGCCGCCGAATTCGCGCGCACCGTGTGGCACGCCGAGACCCCGCTGGTGCGCACCGCCCCCACGCCCATGCTGCGCCTGGCCGACAGCGTGCGCGCCGCCGGCTACAAGGTGGTGCTCACCGGCGAAGGGGCCGACGAGGTCTTCGGCGGCTACGACCTGTTCAAGGAAGCGAAGATCCGCCGCTTCGTCGCGCAACTGCCCGACTCGCCGCGCCGCGCCCGCGTGGTCGAGCGGCTCTACCCCTGGCTCGCGCGCTCGCCCGGCGGCTCCAACGCGATGTCGCAACGCTTCTTCACCGACAGCACCGTGCCCGGCGACGACGCGGTCTTCGCGCACCAGACCCGCCTGTCCACCACGCGGCGCGCCTGGGCCTTCTTCACGCCCGAACAGCAGCAGGCCCTGGCGCGGCACGACCCGGCCGCCCAGCTGCGCGCGCGCCTGCCGGACGGCTTCGGCCAGTGGCTGCCCATGGCGCGCGACCAGTACGTGGAAGCGCACACCCTCATGAGCGGCTACCTGCTCGCCGCGCAGGGCGACCGCATGGCCATGGCCGCGTCGATCGAAGGGCGCTACCCCTTCCTCGACCCGCGCGTGATCGCCTTCGCCAGCCGCCTGCCGCCGCGCCTGAAGATGCGCGGCCTGAGCGAGAAGCTGCTGCTGCGCGAGGCCTTCGCGCACGAGCTGCCGCCGCAGATCGGCCGCCGCACCAAGCAGCCCTACCGCTCACCCGACAGCGCCAGCTTCTTCGAGGCCGGTAAACCCCTGCCCTGGGTGGCCGAGCTGCTGAGCGAGGCCAGCGTGCGCGACGCCGGCCTGTTCGACGCGCCCGCCGTCGCGCGCCTGAGCGCCAAGTGCGCGGCCGGCCGCGCCATCGGCTTCGCCGACAACATGGCCTTCGTGGGCGTGCTCTCCACCATGCTGCTGCACGGGCAGTTCGTGCGGCCCGCCACCCCCGCGCTGGAGCTGGCATGAGCGCACTCGCCTTCCTGCCCGGCCCCTTCGTGCACAGCGCCTTCGATGCGCGCTGCCTCGAAGTGCCCGACAAGACCGCCGTGATCGTCGCCGACCGCGACGTCAGTTACCGCGAACTCAACGAGCGCGTGAACGGCGTCGCCAACGCGCTGCACGCCGCCGGCATCGGCGCGGGCGACCGCGTGGTGCTGCTGCTCGACAGCGGCGTGGACTACGTGGCCGGCCTGCACGCGGTCTGGCGCCTGGGCGCCGTGGTGGTGCCGCTGGGGCCGCAGACCAAGGCCGCCAAGCTCGCCCACGTGCTGGCCGACACCGGCGCACGCGCCCTGCTCACCCAGGCCTCGCTGGCCACGGCGTGGGCAGCGGCCTTGGCCGACACGCCCCAGGCACCCCTGGTGTGGGCCCAGGGCGACACGAACGCCCAGCCCTGGCCGCAACCCACCACCACGGCCACGGCCCATGCCGGGCCCGGCAATCCGGGCGACCTCGCCGCGCTCATCTACACCTCGGGCACCACCGGCGTGCCCAAGGGCGTGATGCTCAGCCACGCCAACATGCTCGCGGCCTGGCGCGCGGTGCAGGCCTACCTGCACCTGGCGCACGACGACGTGATCGGCCTGGCCCTGCCGCCCACCTTCAGCTACGGCCTGTACCACGTGCTCATGGGCCTGGGCATCGGCGCCACGCTGGTGCTGGAGAACACCGCCGCCTTCCCCATGCGCTTGCTGCAGCGGCTCGCCGCGCAGCGCGTCACCGTGTTCCCCGGCGTGCCCACGCTGTGGGCCAGCCTGCTCGCGCTGGACCTGAGCGCGCACGACCTGAGCGCGCTGCGCCTCATCACCAACGCCGCCGCCGCCCTGCCCGCCGCGCACACCGCGCAGCTGCGCGAGCGCCTGCCGCACGCGCGGCTGCTGCTGATGTACGGCCTCACCGAATGCATGCGCGCGAGCTACCTGCCGCACGAGGAAGTGGACACCCGGCCCGAGAGCGTGGGGCGCGGCATCCCGCACCAGGAACACTGGCTGGAAGACGAGAGCGGCCAGCGCCTGCCCCATGGCAGCACCGGCGAACTGGTGGTCTGCGGCGCGCACGTGAGCGCGGGCTACTGGAACGCGCCCGCCGGCCAGCCCAGCCGCCTCTCGCCCGGCCCGCGCCCGGGCGAGAACACCCTGCGCACCGGCGACGTCTTCCGCAGCGACGCCTACGGCTGGCTCTACTGCGTGGGCCGCACCGACGACATGTTCAAGTCGCGCGGCGAGAAGGTCTACCCGCTGGAGGTGGAACACGCCATCTGCGAACTGCCCGGCGTGCGCGAAGCCGCCGTCACCAGCACGCCCGACGAGCGCCTGGGCCTGGCCGTGAAAGCCTTCGTGCGCCTGCGCGAGGGCGCGACGCTGAGCGAACGCGAGATCATCCGCCATTGCCTGGCCCGGCTGGAGAGCTGGATGGCGCCCAAGACCGTGGCCTTCGTCGACGAGCTGCCGCTCACCGAGTCCGGCAAGCTGCGCCGCCGCGACCTGGCCTGATGTTTTCTTCTTTCAACCTTGCAACCCCCAACGGAACCCCATCCATGAGCACCATCAAAGCCGACGTGCGGCGCTACATCGAAGAGAACTTCCTGCTCGGCGCAGGCGCCGTCTCGCCCGGCGACGACGACTCCTTCCTCGAGCACCAGGTGCTGGACTCCACCGGCTTCCTGGAACTGGTGGCGCACCTGGAAGAGACCTACGGTTTCAAGATCGGCGACGACGAGATGGTGCCGGAGAACCTGGACTCGCTGAACGCCATCGAGGCCTTCGTGCAGCGCAAACAGCAAGGGGTGGCCTGATGAGCGCCGTGCCCCTGGGCCCCGAGTCCCTGGCGCTGGACTGCGAGGCCGAGCTGCAGCGCATCGCGCAATGGATCCCGCAGGTGCTCACGCAGAAGCTGCGCCGGCGCGGCCTGGTGGTGGCCATCAGCGGCGGCATCGACAGCTCGGTGTGCGCCGCGCTCTCCGTGCGCGCGCTGGGGGCGAAAAAGGTGTTCGGCCTGCTGCTGCCCGAGCGCGACTCCAGCGGCTTCAGCACCGAGCGCGGCCGCCAGCTGGCCGAGCACCTGGGCATCGAATACCAGGTGCACGACATCGCGCCCGCGCTCGAAGCCCTGGGCTGCTACGAGCAGCGCGACGAAGCCATCCGCCGCGTGGTGCCCGCGTACGGCGAAGGCTGGAAGAACAAGATCGTGATCGCCGGCGGTGTGGAAGGCGGCATCAACTTCTTCAAACTCGTCGTGCAATCGCCCGGCGGTGAACAGCAAAGCGTGCGCCTGCCGCTGCGCGAGTATTTGCAGATCGTGGCCGCCACGAACTTCAAGCAGCGGGTGCGCAAGACCATGGACTACTACCACGCCGACCGGCTCAACTACGCCGTGGTGGGCACGCCCAACCGGCTGGAATACGACCAGGGCTTCTTCGTGAAGAACGGCGACGGCTCGGCCGATCTCAAACCCATCGCGCACCTCTACAAGACCCAGGTCTACGCCATGGCGCGCCACCTCGGCCTGCCCGACGCGATCTGCAACGCCGTGCCCACGACCGACACCTACACCCTGCCGCAAGGCCAGGACGAGTTCTACTTCGCGCTGCCGTACGCGCAGATGGACATCGCGCTGTGGGCGCTGGAACACGGCCGCTCGGCCGAAGAACTCGCGGTCGCGCTGAAGATGACGCCGGCCCAGGCGCAGCGCGTGTACGACGACATCCGCGCCAAGCGTCGCGCCACGGAGTATCTGGCGGCGGCGCCGGAGCTCATGCCGGGCTGATCGCGCGGTTCAGAACAGCTCCTGCTGCGCCCGCAGCGCCTGCGGCTTGAACTGCGAGGTGTCCAGCGGCTCGCGCTCGGTGTTGAAACCCAGGCGCGCGCAGGTCTTGTTGAAGCGCTGGCGGATCAGGTCGGCCCAGATGCCGCTGCCGCGCATGCGCTGCGCGAAGTCCGCGTCGTAGTCCTTGCCGCCGCGCATTTCCTGCACGCGCGCCATCACGCGCAGGGCGCGGTCCGGGTAGTGCAGGTCCAGCCACTGGCGGAACATCGGGCTCAGTTCCCACGGCAGGCGCAGCACGGTGTAGAAGGCGCGGCGCGCGCCGGCGTCCCACGCGGCTTCGAGCACCTGCTCCATGTCGTCGGTGATGAAGGGGATCTGCGGCGCCACGCTCACGCCCACCGGAATGCCCGCGTCGGCCAGCGTGCGCAGGATGCGCAGGCGCCGGTGCGGCGCGGCCGCGCGCGGCTCCAGCGCGCGGGCGAGCTTGCCGTCGAGCGAGGTGATGGTCACGTAGACCGCTGCCAGGCCTTGCGCGGCCAGGGGCGCGAGGATGTCGATGTCGCGCTCCACGCCGCTGCCCTTGGTGACGATGGCCAGTGGGTGTTTCGCCTGCGCCAGCACCTCGAGCGCGGCCCGGGTGAGCCTGAGTTCGCGTTCGATGGGTTGGTAGGCGTCGGTCACGGTGCCGATGGCCAGCAGGCCGGGCACGTGGCGCGGGCTGGCGAGTTCGCGCCGCAGCACCTCGGCGAGGTTGCGCTTGGCGATGATCTTGGTCTCGAAGTCCAGGCCCGGCGAGAGGTTGAGGTAGCTGTGCGTGGGCCGCGCGTAGCAGTACACGCAGCCGTGCTCGCAGCCCCGGTAGGGGTTGAGGCCGAGCATGAAGCCCACGTCGGGCGAGTCGTTCCTGGTGATCGCGCTCTTGCAGTTTTCCCAGGTCACCTGGGTGGCCGGGGGCGGCACCTCGCCCCGCGCGAGTGCGGCCTCGTCCAGCGCACCCCAGCCGTCGTCGAACGCCTGGCGCTCGTCGCGCAGGAAGCGGTGCGGCTGCTGGTGGCTGATCCCCCGGCCCTTGATGGCCTGAATCGGAATGTGGACGTTCGGCATGGGATGACCACTGTACACAAAAACAGTGCTAGAGTGTGGCGCTTCAGGAGGCTCCATGTCCCTTTCTTCCCAGGCGGTGAACACCGCCGACCCCATCGTGTCCGTGCGCGGCGTGAGCAAGACCTACGCGGGCGGTTTCCAGGCACTCAAGCGCGTCGATCTCGACATCCGCCGGGGCGAGATCTTCGCCCTGCTCGGCCCCAACGGCGCGGGCAAGACCACGCTCATCAGCATCGTCTGCGGCATTGCGAATGCGAGCGAGGGCGTGGTGATCGCCGACGGGCACGACACCGTGCGCGACTACCGCGCGGCGCGCGCCGCCATCGGCCTGGTGCCGCAGGAACTGCACACCGACGCCTTCGAATCCGTCTGGGCCACGGTGAGCTTCAGCCGGGGCCTGTTCGGCAAGGCGCCCGACCCGGTCTACATCGAGAAGGTGCTGCGCGATCTCTCGCTCTGGGACAAGAAGGACAACAAGATCCTCACGCTCTCGGGTGGCATGAAGCGGCGCGTGCTGATCGCCAAGGCGCTGTCGCACGAGCCCAAGATCCTGTTCCTCGACGAGCCCAGCGCGGGCGTGGACGTGGAGCTGCGGCACGACATGTGGCGCATGGTGCGCGAGCTGCGCGACCGCGGCACCACCATCATCCTGACCACGCACTACATCGAGGAAGCCGAGGACATGGCCGACCGCATCGGCGTCATCAACCAGGGCGAACTCATCGTGGTGGAAGACAAGGACGTGCTGATGCGCAAGCTCGGCAAGAAGCAGTTGGTGCTCACGCTGCAGCACCCGCTGGAGCGCGTGCCCGAGGCGCTCGCGCGCTGGCCGCTCGAACTCTCCGGCGCCGGCCACACGCTCACCTACACCTTCGACACCCAGAAGGACGAAACCGGCATCGCCGAACTGCTGCGCACGCTGCACGCGCAGGGCATCGACTTCAAAGACCTGCAGTCCAGTGAAAGCTCGCTCGAAGACATCTTCGTGAGCCTCGTCCACAAGAAACAGGAGGCCCGCGCATGAGCCTGAACATCCACGGCATCAAGGCCATCTACCGCTTCGAGATGGCGCGCACCTTCCGCACCATCACGCAAAGCATCCTCGCGCCGGTGCTCACCACCTCGCTGTATTTCATCGTCTTCGGCACGGCCATCGGCTCGCGCATGGGCGACATCGACGGCGTCACCTACGGCGCCTTCATCATCCCTGGCCTGGTCATGCTCTCGCTGCTGAGCGAGAGCATCTCCAACGCCTCGTTCGGCATCTACATGCCCAAGTGGTCGGGCACCATCTACGAGTTGCTGTCCGCGCCGGTGTCGTGGATCGAGGTGCTGCTGGGGTACGTGGGAGCGGCGGCCACCAAGTCCGTGATGCTGGGCCTGCTGATCCTGCTCACGGCGCGCGTGTTCGTGCCGTACCACATCGCGCACCCGGTGTGGATGCTCGGCTTCCTGCTGCTCACCGCCGTCACCTTCAGCCTGTTCGGCTTCATCATCGGCCTGTGGGCCGACAACTTCCAGAAGCTGCAGGTGATCCCGCTGCTGGTGGTGACGCCGCTGACCTTCCTGGGCGGCGCGTTCTACTCCATCAACATGCTGCCGCCGCTGTGGCAGACGGTCTCGCTGGTCAACCCGGTGGTCTACCTCATCAGCGGCTTCCGCTGGGCCTTCTACGGCGTGGCCGACGTGCACATCGCCGTGAGCACGGGCATGACGCTGGTGTTCATGGCGCTGTGCCTGGGTTTCATCTGGTGGGTGTTCCGCACCGGCTACAAGCTGCGCCGCTGAAGGGAGCCCTGGCCATGAAGCCCCGCATCACCGTCATCACCCTCGGCGTGGACGACCTCGAACGCGCGGTGGCTTTCTACCGCGACGGCCTGGGCCTGGCCACCAAGGGCATCATCGGCACCGAGTTCGAGAACGGCGCCGTGGCCTTCTTCAATCTGCAAAACGGCCTGAAGCTCGCGCTCTGGCCGCGCCGCAGCCTGGCGGCCGACACCGGCTTGCCGCTGCTCTCGCCCACCGCGCAGGCGTCGAGCGCGCTGGAACTCTCGCTGGGCCACAACGTGGACTCGCGCGAGGCGGTGGACGCCGTGATGCGGCAGGCCACCGAAGCCGGCGCGCGCATCGTCAAGCCCGCGCAAGAGACCTTCTACGGCGGCTATGCCGGCCACTTCCAGGACCCGGACGGGCACCTGTGGGAAGTGGTGTTCAACCCGGGGCTGGCGGAGCTGGGTTGACCGGACCGCCTCAGGGAAAGGCGTTCTCGCGAAGGCCGAGAACGTCGGAATGGTTGGGATTGGCCGTCGTGGACACGTTGGCGTTGTGGGCCGATGTCCAGGCATCGATGGGGTTGGTGCGGGCCACTTGATTGTGGTGGCCGTTGACGGTCACCTGGTTGCTGTGGCCGATGACATTCACGGTGTTGTGGTCGCCACCGACGTTCACGTTGTTCTGGTCGCCGATGACGTTCACACCACGCGAAAGATCGATCGTGCTCAGCTCGCGCCACACGTCTTCACTGGTCAGGCGCAGCGCAATCAGCTTCTGAATCCGGTCGGTGTGGGAAAGGCAGCAGGAGCCCGTCGTCTGGTGCTCTCTGAGCGCCCTGGCATACAGATGGAGTGTTTGAACGGCGGCCCACTTGTTCTGCGACAGCGCGGCGTCCATGCTTTCGCGGATGGCGCTTTCATCGCCACTGTCGATGCCCTTGAACCAATGGCCCTTGAGCGGGCCCCTGCCCAGGTTGGCGACGTGGTTCAACTGGTCGAAGAACAGCTGGTGCACGGCCAGCGTGGACCGCTTGTCCATCCGCACGTCGTCGGCGCTGAGCGAGGAGTTGCTGGGCCAGCCGACGCTGCTGGAATGCACGAAAGAATCTTGGGAACGGTTGATCATGGGCCGCTAAGTGCCCCCATCGTCCGGAAAGTTCGGAAGCCACCTCGGGGAACACCGGCTCAGGGCCGGTGCTTCATCAGCAGGCTGTGAAGCCCCTGCGCCGCCGAGGACAGCGCGCGGTCCGCGCGGCGCACCAGGAACACCTGCCGCTTCAGCCCGGCCGACTTGATCTGGCGCGCGCCCAGGCCGGGCTGCTCGAAGTGGAACAGCGTGAGCGAGGGCACGATGGTGATGCCCAGGCCCGCGCGCACCATGCCGGCCACGGTGCTGAGCTGCTCCAGCTCCATCACCGTGCGCATGCGGTGCGGGTAGATCGCGGCCTCGACGTACTGGCGCACGCTGCTGGAGCGGGCCAGCTGCACCATCGGGAAGGCATGCAACTCGGCCAGGCGCACCGCACCCGCACCGGCCGCGAGCGCGTGGCCTTCGGGAAACACCACATGGAAATCGTCCGAGCAGAAGCGCTCGGTGTGCAGCTCGGCCGCGTCGGTGCGCGATGAGGCCAGGGCGAAGTCCGCCCGGCCGGCGCGCACCCGCTCCAGGCATTCGTCGGACAGCACGTCGGCCACATCGAGTTCGATGCCGGGGTGGGCTTGGTGGAAGCGCGCGAGCAGGGGCGGCAACCAGCCCGCCGCGAGCGAGGGCAGGATGGCGATCGCCACCCGGCCCCGGCGCCGCGCCACATGGTCGCGCACCCCTTCGATGGCGGTGTCGGCGTCCTTGAGCAGGCGCAACGCGGCGTCCAGAAAGGCCTCGCCCTCGGCGGTGAGTTCCACGTGGCGCGTGGTGCGCTCGAACAGGCGGCCACCCAGGTTGGCTTCCAGCGACTGGATGAGCGCGGAGAACGCGGGCTGGGACAGGTGGCACAGCGAGGCCGCGCGGGTGAAGTTGCGCTGCTCGGCCAGCGCCACGAAGGCACGCAGTTCGCGGGTGGACAGATTGATCTGCATTTCAGATCAATATATCTGAAGTTTGAGTTTCACAGGATGAGTGCCCGGCGCCTACAGTGCGCGGCATGGCAAACACAACGGTGATTCACGTGGGTTCGGCCGCCGGCTTCTCCGGCGACCGCACCGACGCCGCCGGGCCGGTGGTCGATGCGCTCATCCAGACCGGCGGCCCGGCCTGCCTGATCTTCGAAACCCTGGCCGAGCGCACGCTGGCGCTGGCGCAACTGGCGCGGCTGCAGGACCCGGACGGCGGCTTCGAGCCGATGCTGGACGAGCTGGTGCGGCCCGTGCTCGCGCGCTGCCTGGCGCACCGCATTCCCATCGTGAGCAACTTCGGCGCGGCCAACCCGCTCGGCGCGGGCCGGCGCATCCAGGCCATCGCGCGCTCCCTGGGCCTGCGCGAACCCCGCGTGGCGGTGGTGCACGGCGACGACGTGGCCCACCGCGTGGCGGACACGCTGATGTCCGCCGACCTGGCGGCACAGCTGGCGGGCCGCGCCGTCATCAGCGCCAACGCCTACATCGGCGCGCAGCCCATCGCCGATGCGCTGCGCGCGGGCGCCGACGTGGTGGTGACCGGCCGCGTCGCCGACCCGTCCCTGGTGCTCGGACCGGCCCTGGCCCACCATGGCTGGGCCCTGGACGACTGGGACCGGATCGCGGGCGCCACCATGGCCGGCCACCTGCTGGAGTGCGGCGCGCAGGTCACGGGCGGTTACTACGCCGACCCCGGCGTGAAGGACGTGCCGGACCTGGCGCGAGTGGGCTACCCCATTGCGGCCATCGCGCAGGACGGCAACTGCACGGTCTTCAAACCCGAGGGCACCGGTGGCATGGTGGACGGGCACACCGTCAAGGAACAGCTGCTCTACGAGGTGCACGACCCGCGCGCCTACCTCACGCCCGATGTGGTGGCCGACATCACCGAGGCCCGCGTCGAACAGGTAGGCCGGGACCGGGTGCGGCTCAGCGGCGTGCGCGGCCATGGGCGGCCGGACACGCTGAAGGTGAACGTGTGCTTCGAGAGCGGCTGGCTGGCCGAGGGCGAGATCTCCTACGCCGGCGTGCGCGCGGAGCAGCGCGCCAGGCTTGCCGCCGAGGTGCTCACCCAGCGCCTGAACGGGCTGGGCCCGCTGCGCATCGACCTGATCGGCGTGGCCAGCGTGCTGGCCGACGACCAGGGCCGCTGGCTGCAGCACACCGATCCCGGCTCGGCCACCGACGTGCGCTTGCGCGTGGCCACGCGCCACGCGGACAAGGCCATGGCGCAGCGGCTGATGCGCGAGGTGACGGCGCTCTACACCTGCGGCCCGGCGGGTGGTGGTGGCGTGCGCACCGCGCTGCGCCCCACCCTGGGCACCGCCTCCTGCCCCATGGACCGCGCGCTGGTGCCCACCGGCTTTCGCCTGCTGGACGAAGGAGACGGCGCATGAGCGCAGCGCAGGGCCGCTCCCAAGCAAGCTCGCACCGCAGCCCACAGGGCGAAGGTACTCCAGTGAGCCCCACCGTCCTCACCGTGCCCCTCTGGCGCGCCGCCCACGGCCGCACCGGCGACAAGGGCAACCGATCCAACATCAGCGTGATCGCCTGGAGCGAGGCGCTTTACCCCTTGATCGTGGCGCAGATCACCGCCGAGCGCGTCGCCGCGCATTTCCGGTACCGCCAGCCCAGTCAGGTGGTGCGCCATCTGCTGCCCAGGCTGCACGCGATGAACTTCGTGCTGGACGACGTGCTCGACGGCGGTGTCAACGACGCCCTGAACCTGGACAGCCACGGCAAGGCCCTGTCCTTCCATCTGCTGGAACTCGAACTCGAGGTCCCCGCCCACCTGGTTTCCCAACTGCACGGCCCCTCGGGCTGAGGCGCTTCTTCCTTCACCATCCACCCCAGGAGACAGACATGAACAACAGCCCCTTCACCCGCCGCCACGCCGTGGTCGCGCTCGCCTCGTTGCTGGCCCTGCCGGCCGCCTTCGCCCAGGCTTCGCTCACCACCAAGCCCATCACCTTCATCGTGCCCTTCGCCGCCGGCAGCGCCACCGACATCCTGGCGCGCGCGCTGGGCCAATCGGTCAGCGAGCAGACCGGGCAGCCGGTGGTGGTGGACAACAAGGCCGGCGCCAGCGGCATGATCGCGGCCCAGGCCGCGGCCAACGCGCCCAAGGACGGCCACACCGTGCTCATCACCACCAACACCACGCACGCGGCCAACCAACACCTGTACAAGAAGCTCTCCTACGACCCGGTGAAGGACTTCGCCGCCATCACCGGCATCGGCAAGGGCGGCCAGATCATGATCGTGCGCGCGGACGCGCCCTACAAGAGCGTGGCCGACGTGCTGGCCGCCGCGAAGCAGGCGCCGGGCAAGCTGTCCTTCGGCAGCGGCAGTTCGTCCAGCCGCGTGGCGGGCGAGCTGTTCCAGCAGATGGCCAACGTCAACATCCTGCACGTGCCCTACCGCAGCAACCCCATGGGCATCACCGACCTGCTCGGCGGGCAGATCACCATGATGTTCACCGACGCCTCGACCGGCATGCCGCAGATCACCACCGGCAAGGTGCGTGCGCTGGGCGTCACCTCGGCCAGGCGCATGGCGTCGCTGCCCGACGTGCCCACCATCGCCGAAGCGGGCGTGAAGGGCTACGACATGGGTTACTGGTTCGCGGCCTACGCGCCGGCCGGCACCCCGGCGCCGGTGGTGACGCGGCTCAACGAGCTGTTGCACAAGGCCATCGAGAGCCAGGCCGTGCGCCAGTTCTTCGCCGGCAGCGGCGGCGAGGTGTTCCCCACCTCACCGGCCGAGCTGGTGAAGTTCCAGGCCAGCGAGACCGACATGTGGGGCCGCGTCATCAAGGCCGCCGGCATCGAGGCGGAGTGAGCCGCACCGGGCGCGCGTCAGGCGGCCTGCCGGGCCAGCGCCACCGCGTCCGCGCCCGCCGGGTAATGCAGCCGGGGTGAGGCGTCGTTCGCGGCCAGCCACACGGCCTCGGCCACGTCCGACTCCACCGTGAAGGCCGAGGCCGAGCCCAGGCTGGCGAAGACACTCTGCGCATAGGGCGCGTAGGCCTCGGGGATCAGCCCCTGCATGCGCTGCGCGCCGTTCTCGGTGAAGCGCGTGGTGGGCGCGTAACCCGGCTCGACCAGCTTCACGCGCACGTTGAAGGCCTGCAGCTCGTGCGCGAGCGAGGCGGTGAAGCCCTCGATGGCGGTCTTGCTCGCGGTGTAGGCCGCCACCAGCGGCATGGGCGCGAGCGTGGCGCTGGAGGTGACGTTGACCACCCGCCCGGCGCGGCGTTCGCGGAACTGCGGCAGCACCGCCTGCGTCATCGCCATGGTGCCGAAGGTGTTGGCCTCGAAGATCTCGCGCACCGTGGCCAGGGGCGTGGCCTCGAAGGCCCCGAACAGGCCCAGGCCGGCGTTGTTCACCAGCACGTCGATGGGCCCGGCGGCCTGCAGGGCGCTGGCGATGCTGGCCGGGTCGGTCACGTCCAGCGGCAGGACGGTCAGGCGCTCCGAGGCCGGCAGCAGGTCCCAGCGCGGCGTGCGCATGGTGGCCACCACGTGCCAGCCCTGGGCGAGAAAGTGGCGCGCGGTTTCGAGGCCGTAGCCAGACGAGCAGCCGGTGATCAGAACGGTTTTCATGGAGAGATCCTTGCAAATGAAGTGGAGAAGGTCGCCACGATATCGCGACAAAAACGGACTTACTAGAATCAAAAGTCCATCAATCATTCGCCAAAGTCCAATCATGGTGGATCCACTTGCCGACGTCATCGCCTTGCTGCGGCCCCGCGCGGTGTTCTCGAAAGTGATCAGCGGCGCCGGCGCCTGGGGCGTGCGCTACTCGGCCTTCGGGCAGCCCAGCTTCTGCACCCTGCTCGAGGGCCGCTGCCTGCTCGCCGTCCAGGGCCAGGAACCCATCACCCTGGAAGCGGGCGATTTCGTGTTGATGCCGGCCACGCCGGGCTTCACGCTCTCGGGTTTCGAGCCGGTGGAGCCGGTGGCGATCGACGCCCTGCAGGCGGCCGGCGCCCAGGGCGACCTGCGCCACGGCCGGCCCGACGGCCCGCCGGACGTGCGCATGCTCGGCGGTTACTTCGCCTTCGGCTCGCCCGACGCGGCCCTGCTGGTCTCGCTGCTGCCCGCTTTGTTGCACGTGCGCGGCATCGAGCGGCTCTCGGTGCTGGTGCGGCTGGTGCGAGAGGAATCGACCGAACAGCGCGCCGGCCGCGAGCTGGTGCTGGGCCGGCTGGTGGAGGTGCTGCTGATCGAGGCGCTGCGCTCCACCACCGGCGAAGGCGCCCCACCCGGCTTGCTGCGCGGCCTGGCCGATGCGCGGCTGGCGGCGGCGATGCGCCTCCTGCACGGCGAGCCCGCGCGCGCCTGGACGGTGGACGAACTCGCCCGGCAGGCGGCGCTGTCGCGCTCGGCCTTCTTCGACCGCTTCTCACGCGCCGTCGGTCTGCGCCCCATGGAATACCTGCTGGCCTGGCGCATGGCGCTGGCCAAGGACCTGCTGCGCCGCGACGGCATGGCGTTGGTCGAGGTGGCCGAGCGCGTGGGCTACGGCTCGGCCAGCAGCTTCAGCACCGCCTTCAGCCGCCATGTGGGCCAGGCGCCGGGCCAGTATCAGAACAGCACGCGGCAACGCAGCGTGCCCGGCACATCGAGCAGGCGGGCCAGCGCGATGTCCGAATAAGCCGCATCGACATCGATCACGACATAGCCCACCTCGCCCCGGGTCTGCAGGAACTGCCCGGCAATGTTGATGTGGTTGTCGGAGAACACCTGGTTGATGCGGGACATGACGCCCGGCACGTTCTGGTGCACATGCAGCAGTCGGTGATGCCCGGGGTGGGCCGGCAGCGCCACCTCGGGGAAGTTGACCGACGAGGTCGTGGTGCCGTTGTCGCTGTACTTCACCAGCTTGGCCGCCACCTCCACGCCGATGCTTTCCTGCGCCTCCTTCGTCGAGCCGCCGATGTGCGGCGTCAGAATCACGTTGTCCAGACCCCGCAACGGCGACTCGAAGAGGTCGTCGTTGCTGCGGGGCTCCTGGGGAAACACATCGATCGCCGCACCCAGCAGGCGCTTCTGCCGAATGGCTTCGGCCAGGGCTTCGATCACCACCACCTGGCCGCGCGCCGCATTGATCAGCACCGCCTCGGCTTTCATCAGGGCCAGTTCGGCCGCACCGATCATCCATTGCGTCGCGGCGGTTTCCGGCACGTGCAGGCTCACCACGTCGGCCTGTCTCAACACATCGGCCAGGCTCGGCACCTGGCGCGCGTTGCCCATCGGCAGCTTGGTGGCCACATCGAAAAACACCACCTGCATGCCCAGCGCTTCCGCCAGCACCGACAACTGCGCGCCAATGGAGCCATACCCCACGATGCCCAGCGTCTTGCCCCGGATCTCGTAGGAATGGCTGGCCGATTTGAGCCAGCCACCCCGGTGGGACACCGCGTTTTTCTCGGGGATGCCGCGCATCAGCAGAATCGCCTCGGCCAGCACCAGCTCGGCCACCGACCGGGTGTTGGAGAACGGCGCATTGAACACCGCCACGCCCCGCGCGCTGGCCGCGCTCAGGTCGACCTGGTTGGTGCCGATGCAGAAGCACCCCACCGCCGCCAACCGCTGGGCATGGGCCAGCACCTCGGCGGTCAGCTGGGTGCGGGAACGGATGCCCAGGAAATGCACGTCGGCGATCCGGTGCTTGAGCTCGTCCTCGGGCAGCGCGCCGGGCAGGCTCTCGATCTGGCTGTAGCCAGCGGCACGCAGCACCTCCACCGCAGAGGGGTGCACGCCCTCCAGCAGCAGGAATTTGATCTTTTTCTTGTCGATCGAGGTCGGGCTGGCGACCCCGGCAATGGGCGATGCGGGCAGGTTCATGGGTGAAAAATATAGGCGGATTTGATCGGCACAGTGGGCGTAGGCTCAATCCGTCGAACCCACGCGCTCGATCTCGGCCCGGACATGCCGCACGAACGCCGCCACGCCTTCCGCGTGTTCGGCCAGATCGTCTCGCGCGTGGCCCAGGTAGGCCGAGCGCGCCTTGGCCAGGACAGGCCGATGCCTTTCGGGCAGGCGCTCGAGCGCCCAAGTGGCGGCGGTGTCCTTGGAGGCAATCCCGCCGGTGACCGCGCTGAACCAGATGCGCGCCAGGGCGAGCACCACGTTGCGTTCGTCGCCCACCCAGTCGGGCGCCTCGTTCCACTGCGCCACGGTGTCGAGCAGCGCCTGCGCGAAATCGGCAGGAGGCACGGGCTCGAACAGCTCGGCCGCGGGCGGCCCCATCAGCGCAACGCTGTGTTGCCGCAGCTTGCTCAGCAGGATCGCCAGGTCGTGGTCCTCCATGGCGGGCTCGGTGGTGCCGGCCAACAGGTCGTCGCGCAGCCATTCGCCGAACTGCAGTTCGCGCCGCGCGGGATGCCGCCAGGGCACCACGTCGCCGCGCGCGAGCACCGTGACTTCGAGCGCGCGCAGCGGTCCCTCGGTGCCGGGTGGCGCGGAGACGGACAGCAGATCCACCATCAGCGCGCGGCGCACCGGCTCGGCCAGGGGCGCGCTCACCGTGACCATCAGGTCCACGTCGCTGAAGATTTGCAGTCCACCGTCCAGGGCCGAGCCGAACAGGTGGATCGCCTCCAGCCGGTCGCCGAGGTGGCGCTCCAGCACGGCGCGGGTGGCCGCGAGTTGTCCGGCGATCCCGGCGGGCACGGGGTGGGTCATGGCGTTCATTTCTTCTGCCGCGCCGCCTTGGGCTTGCCGGCCGGCTGCTTGAGCTGGGCGCTCGCCTGCTCCAGCCACAGCAGGGTGTCGGCGTGCGCCATGAAACGGCGCAGGTAGTCCGGCGAGAGTTCGCGCAGCAGGCCCAGGGTGCGCAACACCAGCATGTGCGAGTTGAGCGGGCCGGCGTTTTCGGGACCGCGCTGCACGGCCTGCACCACCTCGTCCTCGGCGCACAGGCGCGACCAGGTTTCGCGAAACGCCTGCGCGCTGCGCAGTTCGGGGCGGCCCGCGGCGGTGCCCGGCGCCTGCGTGGCGGTGGCGATGTGCTGATGGAGCCGGCCCAGCGGGGTGAGCGGCTTGGGCGGTGGCGCGCGCGGGCGCCGGGGCGGTGCGGCGGGCGCCACCGTGTCCTGGGCAAGCTCTTCGGCGGGCGCCACCACCGGCAGCTTCGCGCGCAGCAGGCGTTGCACGGCCTCGGGCGCGGCCTCCAGGCGGCGCGCCAGGGCGGCCAGGTAATGGGCGTGCACGGCGTCGGCGTCGTGGCTCATCTCAGGGCTTCGGGGTCGGCGCCGTCTTGGGCACGGGCGCCATCTCCACGCGGCGGTTGAGCGCGCGGCCCTTCTCGCTGCCGTTGGAGGCCACGGGCTGCTCGGCGCCGAAGGCCGCGCTGAACACGCGCTGCGGCGGCATGCCTTCCTGGATCAGCGCGCGCGTGACGGTGAGCGCGCGCTGGGCCGAGAGTTCGAGGTTGTCGGCGAAGCGCTGGTTGGTGGCCTGCACCGGGCGGTCGTCGGTGAAGCCGCTGACCATCAGCATCTCGTCGCGCTCGCCCAGGTAGACCTGCAGCGGCGGCACCAGGCTCTGCAGGATCTGCCGGCCTTCGGGGCGCAGCTCGTCGGAGTTGAGCGCGAACAGCACGCTGCCGCTGATGCCGATGCGGCCGTTGTCCAGCGTCACACGGCCGTTCTGCAGCGGAATGGCCAGGGCTTTTTCCAGGGCCATGCGGCGCTGCTCTTCCTGCTGGCGCTTCTGCACCTCGGCCTGCAGGCTGGCCACCAGGTCCATCTGCACCACGAGCACGCCGACCAGGATGAGCACGAAGGCGCCCACCAGGCCGGACATGAGATCGCCGAACACGGCCCACACCGGCGCGGTGTGGTCGGTGCCGTCCTCGTCCTCGATGTGGCGGTCGTCCAGGCCGATCATCACGCGGCCTTCTTCTCGGCGGGCCGCGGCTCGCGCAGGCGGCGCAGGTCTTCCACGATGCCTTGCTGCGAGCTGATGCTGAGGTCGATCACCTCGCGCGCCTGCGCCACGTAGTAGGCCAGCTGTTCGTCGCTGCGCGCCATGGACTGCGTGACGGCGCTTTCGATGCGCTGCAGGTTCTCGATCAGCTTCTCGTTGGTGGTGCTGAAGAGCTGCACGCCGTGGCCGAAGGCCTCGCCCAGGGCGGCGAGTTCGATGGCACTGCCGTTGACCTGCGCGGCCACCTCTTCGGCGCGCACGGCCTGCACGCCCACGGTGTCGGCGAACTGGCGCCCCACCTGGTCGAGCACCGCGCCGGCGGAGGTGACGAGCGATTCGACGGCGGCGCGCTGTTCGCCCGTGGCCTGCTGCACGGACTGCAGCAGCGCGTCGATGTTTTGCATGAGCGCGGCGCGTTCCTGCAGCGCCGTGTTGTCGCGCGCGGTGAGCTGGCTCATCTCCTGGCGCAGCTGGGCGATCACCTCGGCCGCGGCCTTGGGCGCCTCGGCGGCGGTGTCCAGCAGGCGCGCCATCGGCGCTTCGAGCGCGGTGCCCAGCGTCGCGAGGTGGGTGGCCACCTGGTCGTTCAGCGAAGCCTGCAGCTCGCCCACGCGCTGCGCGCTGGCCTGGTCGCGCGCGGCTTCTTCGCGGCGCAGGCTGGCGAGTTCGTCACGCCAGAGGGTCGCGGTCTGTTCCAGCGTCTGTGCCACGGTCTGTTGCTGGGCCAGGGTCTGCGCGCCGAGCTGTCGCCATTCGTTTTGCAGTGTGGCCGCCAGGGTCTGCAAGGTCTGCGCCCACGCGGCGTGCTGCTGCTGGTCGGCCGTGGTCTGCTCGGCGTGCGAGCGGCTCACGGTTTCCTGCACGCCGGTGATCAGCGCGGCGCAACGCTGTTCGAAGCTGGTGGTGAAGGCGGTGAGCGCGCGGTCCAGGCCCTGCGCCTGCTGTTCGCTGGTGTGGGCGTGCTGCTGCAGGGCCACCGTCCAGCCGTCGGCCACGGTGCCCGCGGTGGCGCCGAAGCG
This sequence comes from Hydrogenophaga sp. FW305-3-2-15-A-LB1, assembly GCF_058787875.1. NCBI lineage: Bacteria > Pseudomonadati > Pseudomonadota > Betaproteobacteria > Burkholderiales > Comamonadaceae > Hydrogenophaga > Hydrogenophaga sp. FW305-3-2-15-A-LB1. The sequence goes on from NZ_JBYTAE010000029.1 coordinate 56,605, forward strand.
CTCGGAGAGCTGGTTCATCTGCGCCTGCACCGCCGCGCTCACGCGCTCGTGCAGTTGCGTCGACTCCCGCGCGAGCGCGCCCATGGCGTTCTCCACCACCGGCTGCAGGCTCTCGCCGGCCGCGCGGGCGCTGGCGCTCAGGCTGTCCTTGAGCGTCTTCTCGACCGAGTTCGCCAGGCCCTGGTAGGCCTCGCTGGCCTCCCGGTGGAACTGCGTCTGCCGCGCCAGCAGCTGTTCGTCCAGTTGCTGGCCGCGCTGCTCGATCTGCGCCATCAGCGCGATGGTGCCCTTGGCGCTGTCCACCACGGGCCGCAGGCTCTCACCGGCGGCCTGGGCGCTGGCGCTCACGCTGTCCTTGAGCGACCGCTCCACGGATGTCGCCAGGCCCTGGTAGGCCTCGCTCGCCGCCTGGTGGAACTGGGTCTGGCGGGTCAGCAGCTGCTCGTCCATCTGCTGGCTGCGGCGTTCGAGCTGCGCCATGAGCGCCTGCAGCTGGTTCACCACGGCGGGCAGCGCACCGGCCTGCTGCTGCAGGGCGTCGAAGGTGGCCTGGCGCTGGTGGGCCAGCGAGAACGGGCGGAACACGGTGGCGGTGTGGGCTTCGAGCTGGCGAGCCACGTCGGCGCGCTCGCGCCGGGCGATGGCGGACATCAGGCCCAGCATGGCCGAGGTGGCCACGCCGACCACCGAGGTGCCGAAGGCCAGGCCCAGGCCCTTGATGGGCGCGGCCAGCGCCGAGCGGATGGCCTGCAGGTCGGCCGAGCCTTCGAGCGTGAACACCACGCCCTTGAAGGTGACCACCATGCCGAGGAAGGTGCCCAGCATGCCCAGCATCACCAGCAGGCCGATCAGGTAGGGCGTGAGCGCCAGGCCGGGCAGCGCGCCGCGCTCGCCCTCGATGCGCTGGCGCACGGCGTTCTGCAGGCCGGGCGGCACGCGCGCGAGCCAGTCGCCCAGCGTGGCGAGCGGCTGCGGCACGTTGGCCAGCGCCTCGGCGAGCGAGGCGGTGGTCTGCCGGTAGCGCCGGATCTCCTGCGCGCCCAGCAGGTAGACCGCGCCGATGACCGCGGTCATGGCGAGCGCGAAAAGGCTGGAGCCGACAAAACCCGCGCCCACCCAGGCGATGGCCAGCAGGCCCAGGACGAAGGCGGCGGTGAAAAACAAACGGTTCAGGGAAGGGCTGTTCATGGATTCAATTCAATGCGGCTTCGCGGGCGCCTGGGCCAGCGCTTCGATCATGCCCAGCACCGGCTGCAGCCGCAGGTCAAGCTCGGCCAGCAAGGCCTGCTGCAGGTCCTGCTCGAACAGGGTGGGCCAGGTGTCGGGGTGGCT